>DATAIW010000270.1:0-1963 GCA_036262455.1 Candidatus Limnocylindrales bacterium
ATGGGACGCGGCCGTCGAGCGCTGGCGGACGTTGCCGAGCGACGATGGCGCCGTGTACGACAAGTCGATCACGATCGACGCCTCGGCCCTCGAGCCGATGGTCACCTACGGCACCAACCCCGGGATGGGGATCCCGATCACCTCGCGCGTCCCGGCCCCGGCCGACCTCGCCGACGGATCGGCCAGGCGCGCGCTCGAGCGGGCCCTCGAGTACATGGACCTCCAGCCCGGCCAGGCGATCCTCGGCCAGAAGGTCGACGTGGTCTTCGTCGGCTCGTGCACGAACGGGCGGATCAGCGATCTCCGTCTCGCGGCCGAGGTCCTTCGCGGCCGGACGGTGGCCGACGGGGTCCGGATGATGATCGTGCCCGGCTCCGACGACGTGAAGCGTGAGGCCGAGCGTGAGGGCCTCCACGAGATCTTCCGGGCCGCCGGCGCCGAGTGGCGCGAGGCGGGATGCTCGATGTGCATCGCGATGAACGGCGATCAGCTGTCGCCCGGCCAGTACGCGATCAGCACCTCGAACCGAAACTTCGAGGGTCGCCAGGGCAAGGGCGGCCGGACGTTCCTCGCCTCGCCGCTGACCGCGGCGGCGTCGGCGATCCGTGGCGAGGTCACCGACCCGCGGACCCTGCCCGGCATCGAGACGATGGCCGCGGTCGGAGGCCGCTGACGATGGCCGAGCGCTTCCGGACCTTCACCAGCGCCGTCATTCCCCTGGCGGCCGAGAACGTCGACACCGACCAGATCGTTCCCGCTCGCTACCTCAAGGTCACCACCAAGGACGGTCTCCGCGAGGCCCTCTTCCGGGACTGGCGCTATGACGAGGACGGCGGGCTCAAGGAGCCGCCGTTCGTGATGGATCGGGTCGCGATGCTCGATCGGCAGATCCTCCTCGTCGGCGACAACTTCGGGACCGGCTCGTCGCGAGAGCATGCGCCGTGGGCCCTGACCGCGTGGGGCATCCGGGCGATCCTGTCGACTTCGTTCGCCGACATCTTCCGCAACAACGCCCTGAAGAACGGGCTGCTGCCGATCGTCGTCGAGGCCGAGAAGCATCGCCAGCTGTTCGAGCTGGTCGCGACCAACCCCCGGGCGGAGCTGACCGTCGACCTCGAAGCCCAGGTCATCCACCTGCCCGGCGACGAGGACCTCCCCTTCGAGGTCGACCCGTTCGCCCGGCTGATGCTCCTGAACGGGACCGACGAGATGGGCTATCTCCTCGGGAAGCTCCCCGCGATCGAGGCCTGGGAGGCGGGCCATCCCGCCCGGATCGACACGCGCGCCGGGGCCGCCTGAGCGCCGGACCGGACCTCGAGCCGCCCGCCCGGCGGAGGGCGGGCGCGGTCGTCGGGCGGAGGAGATCAGCGGCCGGGGGCGCGCCCGACCAGGCAGAGGACGCAGCCGAGGTGTGGGGCCGTCGCGTCGGCGCGGTGGACCGCGGCCATCCGGCGGGTGATCCGGTAGTTGACGGGGCGGGAGGTCGTGCGGGTCATCGGGAGCGGTCCTTTCGATCGATGGTGGCTCCTCTCGGAACGAGTCCCGATCGTCGCCGCTCATCGCCGCGGACGGCATCGCCGCACGACCTTGATCGGCATGGACAGGTGACGATGCCGGGCGTCGCCCGGCGGGGAACCCGCGGTCGATCGCGGTCGTCTGCCGGGCCATGACGACCACGCCGACCACCCGCCGACCGATCCTCGCCGGCGCCATCGCCATCGCCATCGCCATCGGGCTCGCCGCGTGTTCGGGCGCGGCGGCGCCGGCGACAACGCCGTCGGGCGACGCCACGGCATCCCCGGTGCCAGCCTCGGCGCCGCCTAACGGAGCCGATCCGGGCGCGGGCGCGGGCGGCGGCGGCTCAGCCGGGAATCCGGGCACCGGAATCGGGATCGTTCCCGTGGACCCCGCACCCGTCGATCCGGGAGCCGGGCAACCCATCCTCGTCCGGCCGGTCCCGGGG
>DATAIW010000271.1:0-8526 GCA_036262455.1 Candidatus Limnocylindrales bacterium
CGCGCCGGGTGGACGGCCGTCGTGTCGCATCGCTCGGGCGAGACCGAGGACACGACGATCGCGGACTTCGTCGTCGCGATGGGGACCGGCCAGATCAAGACCGGCGCACCGTCACGGAGCGAGCGGGTCGCCAAGTACAACCGGCTCCTCCGGATCGAGGGCGAGCTCGGCGGGGGTGCGGTGTACCTCGGGCACGCCGCTCTCGGGCGGAAGACGGCGGACGACGCGGCCCACGAGGTCGGTACGGCCCGGTGACCCGGTTCGTCGACCGCGGCGCGATCGTCGCCGCCACCGTCGGAGCCGGGATGGCGGTCACGATGGCGATCAGCTTCCTGCTCGTCATCCCGATCGAACCGATCTATTGGCTGCTGGCCGTGCCGGCCGGCCTCCTGATCGGCTACTACGCGAACCAGCGCAGCGAGCGGCGGGCCGGTCCGTGGTCGCGGATCGTCGCGAATGCGGCGTTCGCTGGGCTGGTCACTGGCCTGACGATGGCCGCGCTGCTTCTCGTCGTGAAGGCGCTCTTCTTCTTCGGCGACAACGGCTACCCGGACTTCAACCGGATCGACGCCCAGACGCGCCTGGCTGTCCCACCCGCCTGCGACAGCGGAGCGGGCTGCGTCTATGCGCGCTATCTCCTGGTCGGTGACGGTCCGGAGTTCGCGGCCGCAGGCATCACCGATGCCTCGACCTTCACCGGCTTCTACTGGGCCCAGCAGGCCTCGTCGACCGGCACGGTCCTGGTGATGACGCTCCTCGGCGGGTTCGGCGGCGGCGTGCTCTACGGCACGTTCCGCCCGAAACCGGCCAGGACGAAAAGCTCCGCCGTTCCGGGCTGACGGCCCGCGGAGGCGGGGCCGGACATGACGACGCCCCGGACGAGGTCCGGGGCGGGTCGTGTCGCGCGAAGAACGGACGGGTCAGCTCTTGGCGGCGGCCTTCTTCGTCGGTGCCTTCTTGGCGGTGGCCTTGGCCGGTGCCTTGGCCGCGGTTGCCTTGGCCTTCGCCGGCGCCTTCTTTGTCGGCGCCTTCTTTGTCGGCGCCTTCTTTGTCGTCGCCTTGGCCGCGCTGGCCTTCGACGCCGTCTTCGGCGCCTCGGCCGTGCTCGATGCGGCGGCCGATGCGGCTGCGGCAGCCTCGGCGCGGGCCGTCTTCGAGACCGCGGCTCGGGCCTTGCCGGCAGCGGTCTGAGCGCCCTTGGCCTTGTTGGCCTTGCCGGCTGCGATCCGGGCCTTGGCCGCCTTCGCTGCCTGGGCCTTCGAGGTCGTCTTCACGACGCGACCCGAGGTCTGGACGGCGACGCCACCGGTTGCGGCGTTGAACTTCAGGGTCAGGCGCGACTTGCGACGCGCGGCCGCGTTCGCGTGGATCGCGCCGGTCTTGGCCGCGCGATCGAGCGCCGCGTGGGCGTCGGCAAGGGCCTTCGCGGCCACCTCCGGATCGCCATCATGCGTCGCGACGCTCAAGGCGTTGGCGACGAAGGTCTTGGCGGCACTGCGCCTCGGCTGAAGGATGTCGCGCCGGCGCTCGGCCTGACGGACGCGCTTCAGTCCCGACGGCGTTCGTGCGCCCGTCCAGGTGCGGGGCGTCTTGGCCAAGGGGTCGAACCTCTCAGAAGGGGGATGTCTGGGGCGTGAACACCCGGCACGGGTCGGTGCCGAGCAGGACGCGCATCGTATCAGAGGCTCGGCCGCGTGACCAAATCCGACCCGGGCGAGCCCGGTCGGGCTTGTCCGGGAATCGATGGGCTTCCGGCGATTCCCGCCCGCGGGCGTGTCGGACGAGCACTGCGCCCAGGTAACCGAATCTGGCCCGTGCAGCATCTGATCGCGCACAGCCCGATCTGGTCAGATACGCCCGTCCCACGGGAATTCCGGAGCGGCTCGTCGCGACCCGCTCGATGCGGCAGACTTCGCCATCGTGCTGGCGATTCTTGGCGGCTTCGGTGCCGCGCTGTGCTGGGCCACCTCATCGATGGCGTCCGCCCGCTCGGCTCGCCTGATCGGGTCGTGGGCGACGCTCGGCTGGGTGATGCTGATCGGGACCGTCATTGCTGTACCGGCGACGATCCTCGGTGGTGCCGGCGCGGACCTCACCCCGACCGCCCTGCAGCTGCTCGCGATCTCCGGCGTCGGCAACATCGTCGGCCTGCTCCTCGCCTATACCGCCTTCCAGGGCGGCAAGGTCGCTGTCATCGCCCCGATTCTCTCGACCGAGGGGGCGATGGGCGCCGTCATCTCGATCGTGTTCGGGGAGCAGGTCGGCCTGACGGCGGCGGTCGTGCTGACGGCGATCGCGGTCGGGATCGTCCTGGCGTCGGCCGGCGGCACCGACGAGGCGCTCGCGGCCGAGCCGGGTGGGCTTGCGCTCGACCATGGCGCGCTCCCGGCGGCCGACCCGGCGGAGGGACCCGGCCATCCGGATCGCAAGGCGACGCTCGTCGCCCTGGGCGCGGTCGTCTTCTTCGGGATCAACCTCTATGCGAGCGCCCGGATCGGCGCGACGCTGCCGATCGTCTGGGCGGTCCTTCCCGCCCGGCTCGGCGGGTTCGTCTTCGTCGCCCTGCCCCTGCTCGCGACCCGGCGATTGCGGCTGACCCGCGAGGCGGTCCCGTTCGTCATCGTCGTGGCCCTGACCGAGCTCGTCGGGACTGCGGTCTATGCGTTCGGCGCGCGCGACGGGATCGCGGTCGCCGCGGTCACGAGCTCCCAATTCGGCGCGATCGCCGCGGTCGTCTCGGTCGTCGCGTTCGGCGAGCGGCTGCGCCGGATCCAGGTGGCGGGCGTCGTGGTCATCGCGGCGGGCGTCGCGCTCCTCGCGGCCCTCCAGGCGAGCTGAGGGTCGCCGTCGCGTCAGGCCGTGGCCGGGGCTCATCCGGGATTCAAGCGTTCGCGACCGAGATCACGCGCGAACGCCCGCCGGCCACCCTCCGTGTCGCCATCCAGCGCTCCTCGGTGGCGTCGCCACGCCTGGTTCGTGGCACACCGTGTGGGTCTCCCGCGGTGGTCGCCGGGGAGAGTCCGGCGCGGCGGGAGCATGGCACCGGCCGATTCGCGAGGCAAGTGGAAAGCGCCGGGGAATTGCGCGGTGCGCCGCTCCCCGATGATCGACCGCGATGTCCCGCGGCCCTGGCCGCCGCGACCGTCCGACCGGCTACACTCCCGCGTCGTGACCATTCCCCAGGACCGGCTGCGCAACTTCTCGATCATCGCCCACATCGATCACGGCAAGTCGACCCTCGCCGACCGGCTCCTCGAGCTGACTCACACGATCGAGGGTCGCCAGATGATGAGCCAGGTCCTCGACTCGATGGACCTCGAGCGCGAGAAGGGGATCACGATCAAGGCCCGCGCCGTCCGCCTCGAATACACGGCCAGGGACGGCCTGACCTACGGCCTCAACCTCATCGACACGCCCGGCCACGTCGACTTCGCCTACGAGGTGAGCCACAGCCTGCAGGCCTGTGAGGGCGCGATCCTCGTCGTCGACGCGACCCAGGGGATCGAAGCCCAGACCCTCGCCAACGTCCATCTCGCCCTGCGCGAGAACCTGACCCTGATCCCGGTCCTCAACAAGATCGATCTGCCCTCGGCCGACCCCGAGACGATCATGGACGAACTCGAGAATGTCCTCGCGATCCCACGCGAGGAGGTGATCCTCGCGAGCGCCAAGGACGGGACCGGCGTCCCGGAGATCCTCGAGGCGATCGTCGCCCGCATCCCGGCCCCGAAAGGCGATCCGACCAAGCCGGTCCAGGGCCTGATCTTCGACAGCCACTACGATGCCTACAAGGGCGTGATCGTGTACGTCCGGCTTGCCGCGGGCACCCTCCGCCAGCACGATCAGATCCGGCTGATGGCGTCGGGCGCCATCGCCGAACCGCTCGAGCTCGGCGTGTTCCGGCCCCAGCTCGTGCCCGTCAACCAGCTCGTCGCCGGCGAAGTCGGCTACGTCGCGACGGGGCTCAAGAGCGTTCGCGACGCCCAGGTCGGCGACACGGTCACGACCGTCGCGAACCCGGCGGCGAAGCCGCTGCCCGGCTACCAGCCAGCCAAGAGCCTCGTCTTCGCCGGGATCTACCCGGTCAGCGGCGAGGACTACCCGCTCCTCCGGGAGGCGCTCGAGCGGCTCCACCTCAACGACGCGAGCTTCACCTACGAGCCGGAGAGCTCCGTCGCGCTCGGGTTCGGGTTCCGCTGCGGGTTCCTCGGCCTGCTCCACATGGAGATCGTCCAGGAGCGGCTGGAGCGGGAGTTCGACCTCGACCTGATCGCCTCGGCGCCATCGGTCGAGTACCACGTCAAGCTCCTGTACGGCCGCGGCGAGGTCTCCATCGACAACCCCTCGCTCCTGCCGAACCCGTCCGACATCGAGGTCCTCGAGGAGCCGTGGGTCAACCTCAGCGTCGTGACGCCATCGAGCTACATCGGACCCCTGATGGAGCTCTCGACCAACCGCCGCGGCCTGTTCCAGAACATGGAATACCTCGACCCGACCCGCGTCGTGCTCCACTTCGAGATGCCACTCGCCGAGCTGATCATCGACTACTTCGACCAGCTCAAGAGCCGCAGCCAGGGCTACGCGTCGATGGACTACGAGGAGCTCGGCTACCGGGCGGCGAACCTCGCCAAGGTCGACATCCTCGTCAACGGCGAGCCGGTCGACGCGCTGTCGCTGATCGTCCATCGCGACAAGGCCCAGTCGGCCGGGCGCGTCCTCACCGAACGCCTCAAGCAGCTGATCCCGCGCCAGATGTTCGAGATCCCGATCCAGGCGGCGATCGGAAGCAACGTCATCGCCCGCGAAACGGTGCGGGCCATGCGCAAGAACGTCCTCGCCAAATGCTACGGTGGCGACATCACCCGGAAGCGGAAGCTGCTCGAGAAGCAGAAGGAAGGCAAGCAGCGGATGAAGCGGGTCGGATCGGTCGAGATCCCGCAGGAGGCCTTCCTCGCGATGCTCCGGATGGACGAGGGCTAGGAGCCGGTGGAGACCTGGCTGCCGACGATCCGGACGCTGATCGCGATCGGGCTCGCCCTGCTCCTCGTCATGCTCCGCCTCGAGGCGGTCCGGTTCGGGGCCGCGGAATACGACGATCCGGTTGACGGCCGGGCGCCCTCGGTCCGCCGTCGGGTGGCCTGGTACGCCGTCGGGATCCTCCTCGTCGTCGGGATCCTCCTCGTTCACCCGAGGGCACAGGAGGATTTCGCGCTCAGCGCGGGCGATCGCTCGCAGGCGTTCGTGTACGGGTTCCTGTACGCGGCGCTCGGGACGGCGATCGCGCTCGGGATCGCGTTCTGGCGGTATCGTCGGCTGCGTTTTCCCGACGTCTGGTCGTACCCCGGCGCGCTGCTGAACGCCGTGGTCACCGCGCTCATCGACGAGGTCGCATTTCGCGGCGCGGTCCTGGGCCTGCTCCTCCTGACCGGCCTCGAGCCGACCGCGGCGAATGCGATCCAGGCGATCCTCTACGCGCTCGCCACGCGGCTCGGAGCGCCCGGCCGGAACCGCTGGATGCTGGTCATGGCGATCCTCGTCGGGCTTGCCGGCGGCTGGGTGACGGCGGTGACCGGCGGCATCGCGGCTGCGTTCATCGGCCACGCCGTGACCCGCTTCGCGGTCTTTCTCTCGACCGGCCATGCCGGCCAGTTCCTGCCGCGTGGCCGCGAGGTCGAGGAGATCGAGGCGACACGACGGCCGCCCAAGGGCTGGCGGGTGATCGGGTCGCGAGACCCGACATCGCGCGATCGATGATGCCGCAGTGCGCGTCCGACGCCCGCAAGCGCGCGACGCTGCCCACGCGAACAAGCACTGCCCACGCGAACAAGCCACTGCCCACGCGAACAAGCCACTGCCCACGCGTTTCGGATAGCCGAATGATTCGAGGTTCGCAGTATTCGGCTATTCGCAAGACGGGCGCGGGCATCCGTTGCCGTCCACGCGGGCCAGGCACCAAATGACGGCGATGGGCGCGGCACGCGACGCCACGCCGCCCGGCCGGGACGGCCTGCTCACGCCGCGCCCGCCGGCCGGGCTGTATCTCCACATCCCGTTCTGCGTATCGCTCTGCCCGTACTGCGACTTCGTCGTCGTCGTCGGCGCGGCCGCACGCGGGCCGGCGAACCGGATCGGGGCCCTGGCGGCCGCGCTCCGGACGGAGCTCGAGCTTCGCGCCGACACCCTCGACGCTGCCTACGGGAAGCCCGGGTCCGCGAGCCGGCCGGCGCTCGACACCGTTTACATCGGCGGCGGCACGCCGACCCTCGTGCCGGCCGACATCGTGGCGACCCTGCTCGAGACGGTGGACCGGCGTTACGGTATCGCCCCCGATGCCGAGGTCACGATCGAGGCCAACCCCGGCCCCGACGAGCGGGGTGACGCCGCGGCCCTCGCGCGGGCCGGCATCAACCGGATCTCCTTCGGCGCGCAGAGCCTCGATGCCGGTGAGCTCCGTCGGCTCGGCCGTCGCCACCGACCGTCCGACGTCGCCGACGCCGTTGCGGGCGCCCGAGCAGGCGGCATCGGATCGGTGAACCTCGACCTCCTCTACGACGTCCCCGACGGATCGCTGGCCACCTGGATCGAGACGCTCGAGCAGGCCCTCGCGCTCGAGCCCGACCATCTCTCCCTGTATGCCTTGACCCTCGACGATCCCGACGCGGAGGGACTGACCGGGGCCGACGGCGACCACCTGCCGACGACCCGCGGTGCCCGCCGTTGGCGCGACGCGGCGATCCCGGCCCAGGACGAGGATCGCGCGGCCGGCCAGTACCACCACGCCGTCCATCGCCTGGCGGCCGACGGCTGGCGCGGCTACGAGATCAGCAACTGGGCCCGGCCCGGCCACGAGAGCCGCCACAACCTCGCCTACTGGGAGCGCCGGCCGTACGAGGCCGTCGGGCCGGGCGCCCACGCGTTCGACGGCGCGACGCGG
Organism: Candidatus Limnocylindrales bacterium; assembly: GCA_036262455.1. GTDB lineage: Bacteria > Chloroflexota > Limnocylindria > Limnocylindrales > CSP1-4 > CF-46. The sequence continues at coordinate 6,935 of DATAIW010000271.1, forward strand.
CGCTGGAACGCGGCGAACCTGGCGCGGTACCTCATGGCCCTGGCGCCGGCCGGCGACGAACCGGCGCGCCTGCCGCCGGGCGGCGCGGAGACCCTCGACGCCGCGACCGCCCTCGCCGAATCGATCGTCCTCGGGCTGCGAACCGACCGTGGCCTGCCTCGTGCGGCCGCGACCAAACCGCCGCTGGCCGATGTCTTCGGCTGGGCACTGGCGGCCGAGCTGCTGACGATCGACGACGGCGACCGGATCGTGCTCACGACCCGTGGCCGGCTGCTCTCGAACGAGCTCTTCGCGCGCCTCGTCTAGTCGCCCGCCGGCGCCGACGACGGGCAAAGGCCGTCTCAACCCGTTGACACTCCGAACGCCGGACTGCTAGCATCCTTAGCACTCAGCACCCAAGAGTGCTAACTCGCGAACCCTGCGGCGAGCCCGTCGCCGCACGCACCGAGGCAGCAGCGTGGCGCGCCGTACCCGCACCAGTGGCTCCCTGGATCCTCGCGCCGAGTCGATCCTCCGGGCCGTCATCGACGAATATGTCTCGACCGCCGTTCCGGTCGGATCCCACTCGCTCGTCGAGCGCTACGGCCTCGGCGTGTCGAGCGCGACCGTCCGGAACATCCTGGCCGCGCTCGAATTCAACGGCCTGTTGACCCATCCCCACACGAGCGCGGGCCGGATCCCGACGGACGCCGGCTACCGCCACTTCGTCGAGTCGATCTCGAGCGCGAGCCAGCTCCCGCAGGTCGAGCAGCTGATGATCCGCCACCAGTTCGGCCAGGTGCAGCACGCGTCGGAGCAGTGGTTCCGTCTCGCGGCCACGACCCTCGCCACGGCCAACCGGACGGCCGGACTCGCGACCCAGGCCAAGCCGCGCGCGGCCCACGTCCGGCGACTCGACCTCGTCTCGATCAGCGACCGGCTCGCCAGCCTGATCATCGTCTTCCGCGAGGGTGCCCTTCGCCAGGTCCTCGTCACCCTCGCCGAGCCCGTCGAGCAGGAGGACCTGACCCGCGCCGCGGTCATCCTCGACGGCCTGATGGCCGGCCGGACCGCGGTCGACGCCGAGCGGGCCCTCGCCCGGATCGACGGCGACGGCCCGATCGGGACGCTCGTCCGGCGGGTCGGCGAGCGGGTGCTCGCCGCCGTCCGCGACTATGATTCGACCGGCATCGAGGAGGTCTTCAGCGATGGCCTGCTCCATGTCATGGAGGCGCCGGAATTCGAGCGGAGCGACAAGCTCCGGCGCGTCTTCGCCGCCCTCGAGAACAGGGCCTATCTCGGCGAGCTACTCGACCGGGTCGCGGGCACCGGCACGGTCCAGGTCTTCATCGGCGCCGAGAATGCGCCCGAGGAGATGCGCGACGTGTCGCTCGTCCTCGCCCCCTACGGTGAGCCGGGCCGGGCGGTCGGCGTGGTCGGCGTCCTCGGTCCGACCCGGATGGCCTATCCCCAGGCGATCGGCACGGTCCGGTTCGTCTCCACCCTCATGAACGAACTGGTGCAGCACATCTATGCCTGACCCGCGCAACTTCCGGGGCCGGCCCCACGGCGGCCCCAGCGAACCCCATCCCGGAGGCCCCCGCATGCCCCAT
>DATAIW010000272.1:0-1575 GCA_036262455.1 Candidatus Limnocylindrales bacterium
GCCCAGTGCTCGCGGACGTAGCGCAGCTGGCCGGCGAGCGAAGCCGGGGCGCGGTGGGCGGGCTCCCGCAGTAGCTCGATCAGCGACACGCCCTTCCCGGGACCCTCGCCCTCAAGGGCGAATCCCGCCTGGTGGCGCTCGATGGCCCGCATCGCGGCCGTCAGGCTCGGCGCCGGCAGGCCGCGGTCGTCGACGAGCTCCCGCAGCGGCGCGGCCGCCGGGTTGTCGTTGGCGAGATGGACGAGGAGGAGGTCCTCGAGACGGGCGGGCGCCGGGCGATCGACCCCCGGGAACGATGAGGCGAAGTCCTCCAACAGTCGCTTGGCTCGGCGGACCCCGACGGCGGCACGGACGGTCGGGAGCGCAGCCGAGATTGCCGCCTCGGGTTGTCGCCGTGCCACCTCCACGATCGCCAGATGGGCGGCCTCGTGGAGCAGGCTCAGGGCGAGCAGCTCGCCGGGAAGCGGCTGGCGCGATCCGGGCGCGCGGTCCGCATTGAGGCGCCCGACGATCGCCCGCGCGATCGACGGTTGGAGCGGTCCCGGCTGGACCTCGTCGGCGTCGAGGCTCAGCCGGACGAGCGTCTCGCCGAGGAACGGGATTCGGTCCATGTCCCGCCGATTCTGGCACGTCTGGCTCGATCCGGAAGGTGCGCCATGTCGGCCGCCGGCGGCGCGGGCGTCAGCCGGCGGCGACGGGCTCCCGACGGCGCGACGTCATCACGTGCTCGATCGCCCGACGGAGCAGCTCCAAGCCGGCCGGATCGAACTCGTACGACCAGCGGCGAACCCGCTCCGGTCGCTCGAAGCGCTGGTCGAGCCCGTTGGCGATCGCCTCCCGCGACAGCAGGATGACGTCCGCGGTCCGGTCGATGAGCTCGATCGCCCGGTTGTCCTCCATCGTCGCCGAGATCAGCTCGACCCCGGTCGTCCCGGACAGCGACAGCGTCTCGGCGATGTTCTCCGCGCCGCGTTCCGACGCGCAGACGAGGCCGACCCGTGTTCCGGCCCGCAGCCCCGAGATCTCGTGGACGAGCTCGAGATAGCCAGGGCCGACGAGCATCGCGACGACGGGCACCCGGGCGTGCACGAGGGCCTGGGCCTCGTCGGCGTGGAAGGTGGTCGTCGCGACCAGGTCGTAGTGGAAGCGATCGAGCCGGTCGGGCAGGTCGTCGAGCAGGGCGCCCTCGACGTCGATGAGATCCGGGAACGCGTCGCCGAGGCGGGCGGCATCGTAGCCGGCGTCGGCGTTCGTGCACTCGGCGAAGAGGACCTGGACCTTGGGGCCCGGCCGCTTCCGTTCCGTGGCCGCGGCGAAGGCGGCCGCGGCGACCTCGTCGGCTCCGAACCCGGCCTGGGCCGCCCGGCGGAGCATCTCGGACACGATCCCGGCGAGGGCCTCCGCGCCGCGGCGCTGGGGTGGGCGATCCGCGACATGCGTCCCGGCTCCGTGGCGACTCGTGACGTAGCCCGCGTCGGCGAGGCGCCGATACACCGCCCGGATCGTGTTGGGGTTCACTCGCAGGGCGGCTCCCATCTCCCGGACGGGAGCAAGTCGCGCACCGGGCAGGAGCCG
>DATAIW010000273.1:0-6551 GCA_036262455.1 Candidatus Limnocylindrales bacterium
CTGCGTGGCCGTCCACGAACGGCCCTCGTCGGTCGAGGACCAGGCCCCCGGCAGGAACCCGCCGCCCTCGGCGGCGCTTCCCCGACGGGTGCCGAGCGCGATCCATCGCTCGGGCTCGATGACGATCCCGCCGAGCGGGAAGAACACGTCGCGAGCGAAGATCGAGCCGTTCGCCCGCAGCCACGTTCGACCGTCGCTCGACGTCCAGATCGGCGGCTGCGTCGCGCGGACCTCGACCATCGGCAGGTTCCCACCCCACGCGACGTAGCCGGTCGAAGTCGCGGTGATACCGGTCATCGTTGACCCGAGGAACGCGGGCTGATCCGCGACCCTCGCCCACGACGACCCGTCCGCGGACGTCCAGACCGCGGCGCCGCGCGAGCCGCTCTCGAGCGCGCTCGCGCCCGGGAAGCCGTCGCTCCCGACCGCGACGTAGCCCTGCTTGCCGCCGATGACCGCCCGCATCTCGGCGTTCAGATCACCGCCGATCTGGGAAGCCGCCTGCCATTTCAGGCCGTCGGTCGACCGCCACGCTCGGACGTCTCCCGCGCTGCTGTCGCCATTGGCGGCCGCGCCGACGACGACGAGCCCGGCCGGCCCATCGGCGATCCCGAGCACGATGTTGGTGTGGTCGGTGGCCGCAGCAACGAGACCGGGATCGGCCGGATCGAGGATCCAGGTCATGCCGTCATCGGAATGAACCGTCCGAGCCTCCTGGCCGAACGCGATCCCGATCGAGCCGCCATTCCGCCGGTGGATCGCCTGGACGACGTCGTACGTCGCGAGCTCGCCCTCCGAGGAGACGGGCGTCCAGGTGAACGGGCCGCTTCCGGTCACGGGTGGGACCGAGGGCGAAGGTTCGGCAAGGGCCGTCGGGCGCGGGTCGAGGGTCCGCCAGGTCCGGCCGGCATCGGCGGTCGCGTGGAGCGCTCCGTCGCGATCGATCGCCCAGCCGGTCGTCGCGTCGACGAACCGGAGCGAGGCGATCGGTGAATCGATGCCGGCCGCGGCGATCGCGGTCCACGAACCGCCCGCGTCCGACGTGATCCAGGCGCGTGAGCCAAGGCTCGAACCGCCCACGAGCCAGTCGGCGGCCGAGAGGGTCGCGATCGCGATCGCGCCTTCGAACGGGAGGTTCGGGTCCGGCGGACCCGAGACCGGCTGCCAGGTCGAGCCGCCATCCGCCGTGCGATCGATCTCGAGGTTGCCGGATCGTCCGGCACTGTTGAAGTCCGGCGGCGGCGACAGGCGCACCGATAGGACCCCGTCGAGACCGCGGCCAGAGTCGGCGAAGACGGGGAGCTGGAAGGCCGGGATGTTGAGGCCGTAGCTGCGCGGGTTCCGGAGGTACACCTGGCTCCAGGTGCGTCCGCCGTCCGAGGTCGCGATCAGGATCTGGTTCAGCGGTCCTGCGGTCGTCCAGCCGTGGACGTGGTCGCGGAACCCGATCGGAGCGCATCCCGCGTCAAACGCACCGAACCCGACGTCGGGCAGCCAGGAGATGCCCGAATCGGTGCTCGCGTCCAGCTCGCCGACGCACGAGGCGGAACTGTGGACCGACTCGACCTGGACGTAGAGTGTCCCGTCGTCGAAGGCCTCGATCGAGACCCGTCCGATGCCGTCGGGGTGGTCCCCGGGCGTGTGCGATCGGCTCCATGTCTGCCCGCCGTCGCTCGTCCGCTCGATCGTGACCCGCGGGTCCGCCTCGGACCACCATGCGAGCCAGCCCATCCGGGCGTCGACGAAACGGACCGCACGGATCGATGACGCGGCCACGTCGGACGGGCGGATCGACCGCCAGGTCGCGCCGCCATCGGCGGTCCACACGAGGTCGCTCGACGTCAGGGCCCAGCCGTTCGCCGGATCGACGAGCCCGGCGTCGACGACCGACGTCGACTCGGCGATCGTCGGCGAGGCCGAGCCGTGCGGTGCCCTGGACGCGCCGGGCGTCGGCGAGCCGCTGACCGCGGGGCCCGGTCGCAGGGTCAGGCCGTAGACCAGCCCGCCCCCGACCAGGGCGACGGCGACTCCCGCGGCGATCGCCTGCGCCCATCCCCGTCGCGTGGTCGCGAGGGTCGGCACGAGACGGCGGACCGGCTGAACGGCGGTCCGCCCGCCGGCGCCCGGGACGCCGCCGTCGACCAGCCCGTCGAGATGCCGCCGCAGGCCGGCGGGGACGTCGGGCTCGGTGTGGTCGGCCAGCCAGTCCCGGAGGGCTCGCTCGATCGGTTCGTCGGTCACGGCCGAGCCTCCTCGGGTCGGAGCAGCGGTGGATCGATCGCCCGGCGCAGCTCGAGCAGGGCGTAGTGGAGGCGCGAACGGACCGTTCCGGATGGGACGCCGAGCCGCTCGGCGATGGCCTCGATCGGTAGGTCGCGCCAGTAGCGGAGGATGACGACGACGCGGTGGTCGGGGCTCAGCCCGTCGAGCGCCCGGCCGATCGCGTCGCGATCGATCGCGGCGGCCAGGCGGTCGGCGCCGCGGTCGACGACCTCGTCGGGGAGGTGGGCGGTCGGCTTGCGGCGCCGTTTGCGGAGACGCTCGTACGCCGTGTTGACGACGATTCGCTCGAACCACGCCTCGAAGCGATCATGGTCGCGCAGGCTCGGCCAGCCTCGCCAGGCGAGGGTCAGCGCTTCCTGGACGACGTCCTCCGCGTCGGATCGATCGCCAACGAGGTGAACGGCGAGCCGGTACGACCCCGCGAGCGACGAGCCGGCCAGCCGGTGGAAGGCGCGCCGGGCGACGTCGTCCGGGGTCGCGGGATCGACCGGTGCGGCGGGTTCGTCGTCGGAGCCGCGGGCCACATCACCCCCAGGATCGTTCGGCTCGGGGAGCCGCTGCCGATTCTGACGGTGGAGACCACCCGGATGTTCACGTGATCGAGATGCGGTGCTCAACGTCGGGTCGGGCCTCGATTTCGAGCCGATCGGCAGTGTCGCGGTGGCTCCCGACCGGCCTACGCTCGATGGAAGAAGGAGTCGGGACATGGGCGCACTTCAGACACTCGATGCCACGACATCGGCGCCGGCGAGCGCCGTCATCTGGCTCAATGGTCGGCAGGCCATCATCGCCGGCATCCGCGGCGACGAGCAGGTCTCGCAGGTCATCGTCAACCGTGGCCCCGGAACGGAGCTCGAGTACCTCGCCGCCGTCGTTCGGGCGATCGGCGATCGCGAGCGGGTGATGATCCTGGGCCCGAACCAGGTCCGGCTCGACCTCGAACGCGAATACGTGTCGATCTACCGGCGACCGGAGCGGCTGGTCGATGTCGAGCCCGCCGGCCGGATGGACGCCGAAGCGCTCGTCGAATGGGTACGGCGTCTGGCCTCCTGACTGACTGATGTCGCGGGTCGCGGCAGTCGGCGTTGGCAACACGCGCGTTCCGCGGGTGCCGCGCCATGTCCAATGACCGCCGTCCGCGGGCCGAAGAGCACTGTCCCCTCGACAGCGTTGTCGGCCACGGTGATCGTGACGGGTTGTCGCTGCTGGCATGGCGCACGTTCGGCCGGCAGCCCGGACAGGAGGCCACGATGGACCGTTCGCGGATCATCATCATGGGCGCAGCCGGGCGCGACTTCCACGACTTCAACGTCGTCTATCGCTCCGATCCCACGGTCGAGGTCGTCGCCTTCACGGCGGCGCAGATCCCGGGGATCGCCGATCGTCGCTATCCGCCGGAGCTGGCAGGCCCCAGCTATCCGCACGGCATCCCGATCGTGGCCGAGCGCGAGCTCGAGGACCTCATCCGCGACCAGCGCGTCGACACCGTCGTCTTCGCCTACAGCGACGTCAGCCACGAGACAGTGCTGCGGGCAGCGTCCCGCGTCCTGGCCGCGGGCGCGGACTTCACGCTGCTCGGACCGGACCGGACGATGTTGAAGAGCACTCGACCGGTCCTCGCCGTCGGGGCGACCCGAACCGGCGCGGGGAAGAGCCAGACGACCCGCTACCTGGCGAGCCTGCTCGCCGACGCCGGCCTCACGCCGGTCGTCGTCCGCCATCCGATGCCCTACGGCAACCTGGTGGCGCAACGGGTCGAGCGGTTCGCGACCCTGGCCGACCTCGACCGGTTCGACACGACCATCGAGGAGCGCGAGGAGTACGAGCCGCACATCGATGCCGGTCGCGTCGTCTATGCCGGCGTCGACTACGAGGCCATCCTGCGCCAGGCCGAGATGGAAGCCGACGTGATCCTGTGGGACGGCGGCAACAACGACTTCCCGTTCTATCGCCCGGACCTGTTCATCGTGGTCGCGGACCCGCTGCGTCCGGGCGACGAACGCCACTACCATCCGGGCGAGGCGAATGTCCGGATGGCCGACGCCGTGATCATCAACAAGATCGACTCGGCCGAACCCGAGGCCGTCGCCGCGGTCCGGGCGACGATCCATGAGTTCAACCCGCGAGCCGAGATCCTCACGGCGCGGTCCGACCTGACCCTGGTCGGGCCGCCGATCGCCGGAAAGCGGGTCGTCGTCGTCGAAGACGGCCCGACGCTCACCCACGGCGGGATGCGCTATGGCGCCGGCGTCGTCGCGGCTCGTCGATTCGGCGCGGCGTCGATGGCCGATCCGCGGCCGGCCGCCGTCGGCTCGATCCGGGAAGTCCTCGATCGGTATCCGGCCCTCGAGCCGCTCGTTCCGGCGATGGGCTACGGCCCCGCCCAGATCAGCGAGCTCGAGGCGACCCTGAACGCCGTCGACGCGGACATCGTCCTGTCGGCGACGCCGATCGATCTGACCAGGGTCCTCAGCCTGAACAAGCCGATCACGAGGGTCCGCTATGACCTCGTCGAAGCGGGCGGCAAACCGCTCGCCGAAGTCATCGAGCCGATCCTCGGGCTGGCCCGGACGCCGGTCCTCGCGGGAGCCTGATGCCATGAACACGACGCTCGCCGCGGTGCCGCCGTCGTCCACGGACGCGGCGCCCCGCCACTTCCTCACCCTCGACGGGCTCGGGTCCGGAGGCCTGCGCTCGTTGCTCGATCTGACCGGCCGGCTCAAGCGCGACCCGGACGCGTTCCGCAACCGCCTGGCCGGCGGTCGGATCGGGATGATCTTCGACAAGCCGTCAACCCGGACACGGGTCAGCTTCGAGTCGGCAGCGTGGATGCTCGGGATGCTGCCGATCGTCCTCCGCCCCGATGAGCTCCAGCTCGGTCACGGCGAGACGATCGCCGACACGGCCCGGGCCCTGTCGCTGTATCTCGACGCGATTACGGTCCGGACCTTCGACCAGGCTCACGTCGAGGAACTCGCGGCGGCCGCGTCGATCCCGATCGTCAACGCCCTCACCAACGAGCATCACCCCTGCCAGGCCCTGGCCGACGTGATGACGATCGAGGAGGAGTTCGGGACGCTGGCCGGCATCCGGCTGGCCTTCGTCGGCGACGGCGACAACGTCTGCCACTCGCTGATCCAGGCGGCGGGCCTCGGCGGCTTCGAGCTCCGGATCGCCACGCCGCCGGGCTACGAGCCGTCGCCGGAGGTCGTCGCCGCGGCGCGGCTCAACGGCCGGCGAACCGGCGGGTCGATCAAGCTGATGAACGAGCCGATCGAGGCCGTCCGCGGCGCCGATGCCGTCTACGCCGATGTCTGGACCTCGATGGGCCACGAGACCGAGCGGGAGGCCCGGATGGCCGCCTTCGCCGGCTTCAGGGTCGACGCAGCCCTGATGGAGCGTGCCTCGGCCTCGGCGATCTTCCTCCACTGCCTGCCCGCCCATCGCGGCGAGGAGGTCACCGACGAGGTGATCGACGGACCGGCTTCCCGCGTCTGGCCTCAGGCCGCCAACCGGCTCCACACCGAGACCGCTCTGCTCTACTCCGTGCTGACCGGAGACGCGGAGGGCGATCGGCTGGGCTGAACCGCGGCTCCCGGGGCCGGGGAACGCTCCGCGCAACGGGGAAGCCCGAGGCCTCTGACCGACGTCGTCAGGCAGGTTCGCTGGCCGGCTCGACCAGGCCGAGCCGGTAGGCCACCGCGGCCGCCTCGCCGCGCCCGGTGACCGCGAGCTTGCCGAGGATGTTCGAGACGTGGACCCCGGCCGTGTTCTCGCTGATGAACAGCTCGGCCGCGATCTGGCGGTTCGTGCGGCCGAGGGCCACGAGCGTCAGCACCTCGCGCTCGCGCGCGGTCAGGCCGAGGCGTGCCTCGTCGTCGGGTGCGGCCGGCGTCCTGGCGGCCTGGCCCGGCTCGCTGGTTTCGAGGGTCAGCCGCGCTCGCGTTGCCAGGGCCACGACCTCGCGGGCCAGCGGCTCCGCCCGCAACAGCTCCGCGATCCTGTGGGCGGTCCGCAGCGCCGTCTCGGCCAGGGCCGGGTCGCCGCGGGCCGCAAGGCGCGCCTCGGCCTCGCGCCAGGAGGCATAGGCGACGGGGTACGGGCGGCGAAGGTGTTCCCATGCCAGGACGCAGGCGACCCACGCGTCGGGGTCGGCCCGGCGGTGAAGACGCGTCGCCTCGGCCTCGCACAGCAGGAGCCACGCTTCGGAGTGCGCCTCGTACGCGGGCCGCGTCGCGAGGCCTTGGGTGGTTGCGTCCGAGGTACAG
>DATAIW010000274.1:0-2186 GCA_036262455.1 Candidatus Limnocylindrales bacterium
GCGCATCCCGGGCGCCGCCGTCATCGGTCGGGGGCACCGGCTCGGTCATTCCGGAACACGAAACTCGACGTGACGACACTGGCCGCAGACGTACGCCTCGAGGGTCACCTTGTCCTCGCCGATCTCGGCCCATTGCCCAAGGAAGAAGTGCGTCGCCCCGGTGCTGCCGCCCGTGCGGAACGCCTGGACGCTGTCGAGCCTGATCGCGGCGCCACAACGGAGGCAATCGAGCCCGGCGGCCCGCGCCGCCGCGGCAGCGTCGTCGGACGAATGTCCTGACTGGATCGGGTCCGTCATCGTGGTCTTCCTTCCGCGAGCTGGTCACTGAGGTGGGTCGGATCGGTGACCGGCAGCCGACACGCGAAGTCATGGCAGACATAGGCGGTCGGCCGGCCGTCGATCGCCACCCGGTCGGCGAGGACCGGCACGACCGAAGCGGCCGGATCGCCGGACACGGCGACGACCAGGTCAGCGCGGCCGCCCGACCATGCCGTCGCGAGCAGGGCCCGAGTCGCTGGGTCGTCCGGGTCACCGACGATCGCGAGCTCGACGATCCCGCCGACCGACAGCGCCGCAGCGGACAGCCAGTTGGCGAACCCGGTCGGATACCGCTCGAGATACGGCGTCACGGTGGCCAGCGCGCGTTCCGCCGCCTCGTGGTAGCGGTGGTCGGCGGTGAGCGCAGCCAGCCGGAGCAGGACGCGGGTCGCCATCGAGCCGCCCGCCGGCGTCGCGTTGTCCTGCGGGTCCTTCGGCCGGGTGACGAGCGACTCATGGTCGTCGGCCGTGTCGAAGAACCCGCCGACCGGGTCGACAAAATGGTCGAGGATCGCGTCGGCGAGGTCCCGGGCGGCCACGAACCAGCGCTCGTCGAAGGTCGCCTCGTACAGGGCGAGCAGGCCGTCGGCGAGGTCGGCGTAGTCCTCGAGGACCCCCTCCCCCGTCGCGCGATCGTCCTTCCACGATCGGCCCAGCCGACCGTCCGGGCGGCGGAGGCCGGCGAGGATCGCCGACGCGGCATCGACCGCAGCAGTTCGGTAGCGCTCGCCTTCGGCACCGGGCAGGAGCCGCGCCGCGTCGGCGAAGGCTCCGATCGCCAACCCGTTCCAGGCCGCGAGTGCCTTGTCGTCGCGCGCGGGCTGGGGCCGCTGCGCCCGAACGGCCATGAGCCGCCCGCGGGCGTCGGCCAGCCGGGCCTCGCGATCGGCGTCGACGATGCCGTCGTCGCCTGCGGCGGGTTGGATCCGCGACAGGATCGTCCGGCCCTCCCAGTTGCCCTCGGGGCGGACGCCGTACGTCGTGGCGAAGAGCAGTGCGTCGCCGGCGAGCAATCCCGCGATCTCGGCCGCCGTCCAGGTGAACGTTGCGCCCTCGACCCCGTCGGTGTCCGCGTCCTGGCTCGCGGCGAAGGTGCCGTCCGAACGCCGCAGCTCCCGCAACAGGTACTCCAGCACCCCGAACGCGACGTCGCGGTAGGACTCGATCCCGAGGGTCGCCCACGCCCGAAGGTACGTCCGGGCGAGCTGGGCATTGTCGTAGAGCATCTGCTCGAAATGCGGGACGAGCCAGATCGGGTCGGTCGCGTAGCGATGGAAGCCACCGCCGAGCTGATCGTGGATCCCGCCGTCGGCCATCCGATCGAGCGTGTAACGGACCATCGTCCGCGATCGCCCGTCGCCGGCCGCGATCCGGGCGAGGAGGAAGTCGAGCGTCATCGGTTGGGGGAACTTCGGCGCCCCGCCCCAGCTGCCGTTGAGCGTGTCGAAGCGGCCCTGGAGCGCGTCGACCGCGGCGTCGAGCAGCTCGGCCGTCGGAGCCGGTCCGTCGGTCGGCAATCGATTCTGCGAGACGAGCGAATCGACGATGCGCTGGCCGGCGGCCACGACCTCGAGCCGCTGCTCGCGCCACGCCCGGGCGGCGCCGGCGAGGACATCGCGGAACGCCGGCAGGCCGTGGTGCGGCTGGGGCGGGAAATACGTCCCGCCGTAAAAGGGCTGGTGGTCGGGCGTCAGGAAGACGCTCATCGGCCAGCCGCCCTGACCGGTCATCGCCTGGACGGCACCCATGTAGACCTGGTCGAGGTCGGGCCGCTCCTCGCGGTCGACCTTGATCGCGACGAAGTCCCGGTTCAGGTCGGCGGCCGTGGCCGCGTCCTCGAAGCTCTCGCGCTCCATGACGTGACACCA
>DATAIW010000275.1:0-3328 GCA_036262455.1 Candidatus Limnocylindrales bacterium
ACGCTGACACGTGTCCACGGCGTCGATCGACGGATCGACGAGATGACACCCGATGAGCTCGAGCTGCTCGGGGTGCCGACCCTCGAGGCGGTCCTCACCACGATCTCGCGCCGCGCATTCCTCGACGTCGAGCTCAAGGGGGACCCCGGGCGCGGCGCGTTCGAAGGGCTCGTCGCGGGTCGAGGCCCGGGTCTCGAGCGGGCGGTCGTTTCGTCGTTCGAGCCGGCCGCGCTCGAGCGGATCGCCGGACTCGCCCCGCTCTGGCCGCGCTGGCTCAACGCGACCGACGCAGGGTCGACGACCATCGCCGCCGCGGTCGAGCTCGGCTGTCGAGGGATCTCGGTCGAGTGGCATGCCCTCGACCCGGCCGCGCTCGCCCGAGCCCGATCCGCCGACCTCGCGGTCGCCGCATGGACGGTCCGCCGGCGCCCGACGTTCGCCCGGCTCGAGCGGATCGGCGTCGCCGCGATCTGCGTGGAGGCGGCAGCGCTCGACGGCTGAGCGTGCCTCACACGAGCACGATCGTGCTCGCCGCAGGAAGCGATCCGGCGCGCAGGGTCGCGAGGGCCGACCGAGCAGGTTCCGGGAAGTTCGTCACCCCAGCCGGACCGATTTCGCGCAGGACAGCGCGATGGTGACGCGTATCCGCGAGCACGAGGATGACCAGCTGTATCCCCGAATCGCGCCGGCGGAGGGCGATCTTCCGATCGAGGGCCTGCCAATCACGGACATGCGTCTCGGCCTCGACGCCGGCGCGACGGTCATTCGCGACGAGGACGTCGTCCCAGGCCCGCGAATCGCCGACGCTCCCGACCGGGACCTCGGTGCGCCCTTTGATGCTCGGCGCGATGAGCGCGCGAAACCGTCCCAGGAGGCGAACCTGGCCGAGATCCCGGATCCCGATTCCACCAGGAAATGTCCGGACAGATAGATCGAGGCCGACGGCGGCCGCGATCCGTGACGCCAGCTCGATCGAGATACCTGGAACGCGTCCATGCTCGATCCGGCTGAGGTGGCTGTGTGAGATCCCCGCGGCGCGCGCGACTTGCTCCTGGCTCAGGCCTGCCAGGCGCCGCGCGTCTCGAATGTCACGTCCGAGCTCGACGATGATCCGCTGTGCACGTTCCGCGCCAACGTCTCGGATCCGTCGGATCGCCGTCATTCGACGATGATGACCACCGCCCCTTCACCACCGATTACCTCGCGATCATCCGACGCTCATCGCACGGCGAGGGTCTCCTCGATGGGCTGGTCGATCTCGGGTGAGGTGAACCAGGACGGCGTGTTGTGCATCCGGCGTGCAACTGGACGACGGACCGGTGGGCTCACTGCTGTCGTAGCCGGTGTTGTGCGTACGGCGTGCAACTCGACGGCCGATCGCGCGCCTCCCCGGTCCGGTTGCACCCCTGGCGCACAACCGAGCCCGCGCGAACCCGGATCGCGCGCCTCCCCGGTCCGGTTGCACCCTTGGCGCACAACGGAGCGCGCGGGTCGTCGAGCGTGCACGAGTCACGCAGGGAGGGCCGGCCCGTGCCCGCGCGCCAGCCCGTGCGCGCGCGCTGGCCCGCGCGATGCGCCAGCCCGCGCGATGCGACGGGCCGCGCGACCGGGCCGCGCGGCCGCCTATCCTCCGGACATGGCGAACATCGAGAGCGCGGACCTCGTCGTCATCGGGGCGGGGACGGTCGGCGGATGGGCGAGCTGGTTCGCGAAGACGTCCGACGCGGGCCGGGTCGTCGTCCTCGATCGCGGTCTTGCCGGCCAGGGTGCGAGCAGCCGCGCCGCGGGCATCGTCCGGGCCCAGGGCGGGACGCCGACAACGGTCGCGCTCGGCCGCTGGTCGATCGACTTCTACCGTCGCCAGGCCGCCGAGATCGGGACCGACAGCGGCTTCCGCGAGCTCGGCTACCTGATCCTCGCCGTCACCGAGGAGGACGAACGATCCGGCCGTGAGCGGGTCGCGATGCAGCGGAACGAAGGCCTGGCGGTTCGCTGGCTGTCGGCAACGGAGGCAGCGGCCCTGATCCCGACCCTGGCGCCGGTCGGCCACCGCGGTGGCAGCCACCTCGAGACCGACGGCCACATCGACCCGCCGCGCAACGTCCGGGCGTACTCGCTGGCGATGCAGCACGCGGGCGTCGAGCTCCGCGAGCGGACCACGTTCACCGGTCTCCGGACCGAGCCGCGCCCCGGCGGCGGGAGTCGCGTCGTCGGGGTCGAGACGAGCGCCGGTCCGATCGCGACCGAACGGGTCATCCTGACCGGCGGCCCCGGCCTGCGCGCCGTCGGCCAGGCGGCCGGGATGCGGATCCCGGCGGGTGCCGTTCGCCACACGGTCGCGGTGCTCGAGCCCGACGAGGCGTTCGCGGTCGAGCGCCAGTCGATGGTGTTCGACATCGGCGCCGGACTCTACTGGCGGCTCGAGGAGGGCGGTCTTCTCTTCGGCTGGAGCGACCCGAACGACCAGCCCGGCGAGGCCCGCGACATCGACTGGGCGATGTATGACGCGATGCGGACGCGGCTCGCCGGGTTCGTGCCGGTGACGCGCGATCTCGGGCTCCGCAGGATCTGGGCCGCGACGATCGACTTTACGCCCGACCACCTGCCGATCCTCGGCCCGGGTCTGACGGCGGGCGGCGAGCGGATCGAGGGCGTGACCGTCGCCTCGGCGGGCGGCCACGGCATGATGTGGGGCCCCGGCGTCGCCCGGGTGGCCGCGGATCTTGCGGTCCACGGCCGGACCGACCTGATCGACGTCACCGACCTCGGCCTCGATCGGTTCGACGCCGCTGGTCGCAGCCGACTCGCGACCGATCCGATCGCGCTGCCGTTTCCGGTCAGCGCGGATGAGCGAATCGCGCGGGATGCTCCGGTCGACGGACGCTGACCGGGTTCGCGCCGCCTAGATCGGCTGGGTGGTTGCGGGGCGGCCCAGGCGGACCATGGTCTCGAGGGCGCTGGCGATTCGCTCGGCGAGCGACGTCCGGGGCACGATCGAGTCGTAGCGCGGCCGACGGATCTCGCGCTCGTGGTCGGTGACGATCATCACGTAGTAGGCGGCGATCGGGGTAGGCGGCGATCGGGGTCATGGCGGTCGAGTCCTTCTGGGCGACGGGTGGCGGGTTCGTGGTCACCGTAGCCGCGAGCTCGGGTTGCCCGACATCGACGTCGGTCGCCAACGTCATGGACATCCGTCGCATCCGGTCGGACACCGCCACCGATCCCCGACGATCCCCGACGATCCCCGTCGAGGCTCAGCAGCAGCCCTCGGCGCCGCAGCCGCAGCCGCCGGCCGATGCATCGAGCATCGCGACGGCCCGCGGCAGGA
>DATAIW010000276.1:0-11126 GCA_036262455.1 Candidatus Limnocylindrales bacterium
CGAGGTCGAGGTCATCGGTGAGGAGGGGGGCTCGATCCGGGTTCGCACGCCCGATGGCATCGAGGGATGGGTGCCGCGCGTGGTCATCGTCGGATCACCTGCGCGGGAACGAGCCCCGTCGGCATCTCAACCGGAGCCGCCCGTGGCCCGGCGCCGCTGGAGTTTCCCGACACTGCGCCGAGGATCGACGACGACCGATCCCGCCGCGGAGTCACCGCGGCTCTGATCCGGGCCGGCTCCGACTCGGGTCCACCCAGTCTGGCCTGCTGACGTGGCGAATCCTCGAACGGGTGCTCGGTGCCCCGAACGCGCGCCTCAGTCCGGCGGGCCGGCCTCAAGCTCGGCTGCAAGTCGGGCCAGCGCGAGATCGATCGCATCGGACAGGTCGCCCTTGTCGGGCGGACTCGCCCATCCGAAGCCGATCGTCACATCGTCGCCGACGGCCTTGAGCTCCGGCTCGCACGACGCCCGCGCTCGCTCGACGAAGTTGATCGCGGCGATCTCCGTGGTCTCGGTCAGGAGGATCCCGAACCGCGCCTGCTCGAGCCGGGCGATGTGATCGCTGGAGCGGATCTCGAGGCCGAGACGCCGGGCACACCCGGCGAGCGCCCGCTCGGCCACGTCCCAACCCCATTGCCCGGCCAGGCGGTCGAGGCCGACGATCTCGGCGAACGCGACGGTGACGGGCCGGTGGTAGCGCCCGACGCGGGCCTGCTCGCTCAGGACGATTCGATCCCAGAGCTGTGGTCCATCGGCGCCGGTGAGCGGGTCGGACCAGCCCTGTGGGGGTGCGATCGGGCGGACCACGTGGGGCACCTCGAACGTGGCGATCGAGACCATCCAGGTCTGGCGGGCCACGAGCTGGATGCGCTCGGCCGAGGCGGCGTCGACCACCGGACACGTCGGATCGGCGGCGCGTTCGTCGAGCGTCGGCGCGATCGGCGAGGTCGCGCTCGACTCGCCGTCGTTCTCGGACATGGTTGCGTCCCTCAGTCGCGTCCCATCGCTCCCGATGGTCAACGGGCCGTCGCGACCCCCGGTCCGGCGTGATCCGGATCTTCCGCCAGTTCGATGATCCAGACCCCTCCCCATTGGTACCGGCGTGGTCCTGACCGCCCGGTCGGGCATAGCCGGGTGATACTCTCGCAGGCCAAGGAGGGACGCCACACCGCGATGACGATCCGGACCTCGCCCAGCCGGACCACCACCCCGATCGCCCCACAGCGCAGCGCGCCAGACGCGCTCGTCGTGCCCCGCGGCGCCGTCGTCCCCGGCCGCGCGCGACCGGCCGCCCCGCTTCGCCGGGAGGGCCCCGCGAAGCTCACCGGCGAAGCGAAGTACGCGGACGATCTCGTCTTTCCGGGCGCCTGGTACGGCGCCACGATCCGCTCGACCGACGCCCACGCCCGGTTCGACGGGTTCGAGCTCGATCCCACGCTCGACTGGTCGAAGATCGCGGTCGTCACCGCCGAGGACATCCCCGGCGACAACATCGTGAGCCTGATCAGCGACGACCAGCCGGTCCTCGTCGCGGTCGGTGGCGAGATCCAGCACCACGCCGAGCCGCTCCTGCTCCTGGCCGCGGCGGATCGCGAGATGCTCCGGCATGCCCGCCACGGCGTGACGATCCGCTCCACGCCCCTCCCCCCGGTCTTCGACCCGCTCGAGAGCGACCACGTCTTCGCTCACTACGAGATCGCCTCTGGTGACCTCGAGCAGGGCTTCGCCGGGGCGGACTACATCCTCGAGGGCGAGTACCGCGTCGGCCACCAGGAGCAGCTCTACATCGAGAACAACGCGATGATCGCGGTGCCGCGGGAGGACGGCGGCGTCGCGGTCCACGGCTCGCTCCAGTGCCCGTACTACATCCACAAGGCGCTGAAGCGCGCGCTCCTCCTGACATCCGAGCAGGCCCAGGTCGTCCAGGCGGAGACCGGCGGCGGGTTCGGTGGCAAGGAGGAATACCCCTCGATCGTCGCCATTCACGCCGCCCTTCTTGCGCGCAAGAGCGGCAAGCCGGTCCGGATGATCTACGACCGCCACGAGGACCTCGCGGCGACCACGAAACGGCACCCCGCGATCGTCACCCATCGGACCGGCGTCAAGGCCGATGGAACGCTCGTCGCCCAGGACATCGAGGTCGTCATGGACGGGGGCGCCTACTGCACGCTGACCCCGGTGGTGCTGAGTCGTGGCGCGCTCCACGCCGGCGGTCCCTATCGCTGCGCCAACGTCCGGATCCGGGCGCGGGCAACCCGGACCAACACGCCGCCCAATGGCGCATTCCGCGGCTTCGGCGCGCCGCAGGTCGAGTTCGCCGCCGAGATCCAGCTCGGCCGTGTCGCCGAGGCCCTCGGGATGAGCCCGCTCGAGATCCGCCGCCGGAACCTGTACAAGGTCGGCGACGAGACCCCGACCGGGCAGGTCCTCCGCGAGAGCGTCGCCGCCGAGGAGGTCCTCGAACGGGCCGCCGAGGCGGCCGAGTTCGAGGGGGTCGCCGCCCGGACGAAGAAGGCCCGCGCCCGCCGAGCCGGCTCGGGTCACGTGCCCTCGTCGCCGCTCCGCACGAGCCGCGATCGGACCGCGTCGGGGATCGGTGTCGCGCTCGCCTGGCACGGTGCCGGGTTCACGGGCTCCGGCGAGGTCAAGCTCGCGAGCGTTGCGTCCGTGGAGCTGGCCGCCGATGGGCGGGTGCGGGTCCTCACCGGGTCGACCGAGATGGGCCAGGGGACCAAGACGATCCTTCCGCAGCTCGTCGCCGAGGAGCTGGGACTCGCCGCGGCCGACGTCGAGATCGCCCCGCAGGACACCGCGATCGTGCCGGACTCCGGTCCGACGGTCGCCAGCCGGACCACGATGGTCGTCGGCGGCCTCGTGATCCAGGCGGCGCGACGGCTGCGCGCGGACGTCGAGGCGCGCAACGGCGGCGCGGCGTTCGCGGATGTCCGGGTCGCCGATGCCGCCGCCCACGGGCCGACCCGGGTGGACCAGCAGTTCGAGCCGTACCCGCACGTCCACTTCGATGACGAGACGTACCGCGGCGACGCGTACCCGGCGTTCGGCTGGGCCGCCTGCGTCGCCACGGTCGATGTCGATCTCGACAGCGGCGAGGTCACGGTCCGCGACGTCGTCGCCGCCGACGATGTCGGCCGGGTCATCCACCCCATCCTCGCCGCGGGCCAGGTCGAGGGCGGCACGCTCCAGGCGATCGGCTACGCGACGATCGAGGAGATCAAGCTCGACGACGGTCGGTATCTCAACGACCGCCTTGCGACGTACATCATCCCGACCGCCCTCGACGCGCCGCGGATCCACGCGATCCTCGTCGAAGCGCCGTTCAGCGGCGCGCCCCACGGCGCCAAGGGAGTCGGCGAGCTGCCGATGGACGTCGGGGCGCCGGCCGTGGTGGCCGCGATCCACGACGCCACCGGGGTCTGGATCCACGAGCTGCCCGCGTCGCCGGAGCGGATTCTCGCCGCCCTCGGGATGACGCCGTCACCGGACGCGCCTGCGCCGTCGCCGGCCGCGACCGAGGCGGCCGTCAGCGACCCGATCGACGGGGGCACGGACCCCCGCCCGGACGCGCCGACCGATCCCCAGCCGATGCGCGGCCCGCGCGACCCCGGCGAACGTCGATGAGACGACCGGCATGACGACCTGGCACTTCACGCTCAACGGTGACCCGGTCGAGATCGAGGCGCCCGGAATGCGACGCCTGCTCGACGTCCTCCGCGAAGAGCTCGCCCTGACGGGGACGAAGGAGGGCTGCGGCGAAGGCGAATGCGGCGCCTGCACCGTCCTCCTCGACGGCGCGCCCGTCGACTCGTGCCTCGTTCCCGTCTGCCAGGTCGACGGGGCCCGGATCGCGACCGTCGAGGGGTTGGCGGCGCGCTCGCCCGAGGGCGCGCTGCTCGACCCGCTTCAGCAGGCGTTCCTAGAGGCGGGCGGCGCCCAGTGCGGCATCTGCACACCCGGCATGCTGATGGCCGCTCGTGCGTACCTGGACGCCGGCGGCGGCCCGGACGAGGGCGCGATCCGGACAGCGATCGCCGGCAACCTGTGCCGCTGCACGGGCTACACCAAGATCGTCGACGCCATCGCGATCGCAGCCGGAGGCCGAAGATGACCGATCACGAGGCGATCGACGCGGGCGCCTCCGCCCCGCCGATCGAGGCCGATGCTGACGCACTCGAGCGAGCCGAGTCCGACGCGGCCGCCGAGGCGGCGGCCGTCGCCCCGGCCGATCCCGCGACCGCGGGCGGGGCCGACGAGATCGACGACGTCCTGACAAGCAACGACTACACCGTCGCCTTCAGCCCGGGCCAGGTTGCCGTCGGACTCGCGATCGTCGCCGGTCTTGTCGCGTTCGCGGTCCGCCGCCGGCGCCGGGCACGCCGCGAGGACGGCTGAACCGTGCCTGTCGAGCCGCCGATCGAGACGCCCGCGTCGCTGGCTGACGCCTATGCCGTCCTCGCCGCCTCGACGGACGATGCGCCGATCACCCCGATTGCCGGCGGCACCGACATCATGGTCCGGATCACCGGCGAGATCGGCGAGCCGCCTGCCCGGATGGTCGACCTCTCCCGGCTCGCCGAGCTCCGCGGGATCACTGTCGATGGCGATGCCGTCATCCTTGGCGCCACGACGACCTACACCGAGATCCGTCGATCCGACGCCTGTCGGGAGCACCTGCCCGCCCTGGTCGAGGCGGCCGCCACGATCGGCGCCGCCCAGATCCAGAACCGCGGGACGCTCGGCGGCAACATCGCCAATGCGTCGCCGGCCGGCGATACCCTGCCGGTCCTGCTCGCGCTCGATGCGGCGATCGTCGTCGGCGGCGCGCGCGGCGAGCGGACGATCCCGGCCGACGAGTTCTGGGTCGCCTATCGGCGGACCGCCCTCGCCCCCGACGAGCTGATCCTCCGCATCCGGATCCCCGTCACCGGCGGTCGGGAGGCGCGCTTCCGCAAGATCGGCACGCGTCGGGCGCAGGCGATCAGCAAGGTCGTGCTCGCCCTGGCCTGGCGCGAGGGCGGAACGGGACCGCGGCGCCCCTGGTCCGACGTCCGGCTGGCCCTCGGCTCGGTCGCCGACCGGCCGATCCGGGCTCGGGCGACCGAAGGGGTCCTCGAAGGGTCGGCGCCGACGCCCGAGACCGCCGATGGGGCAGCCGAGGCGCTCGCGGCCGAGATCCACCCGATCGACGACGTCCGCTCGACCGCCGACTACCGCCGGGTCGTCGCCTCCCGGGCGCTCCACCGGATGATCCGCGACGCGGGCGGATGGTGACGACCACGCCGGTCGATGCCGGGCACTCGGCGGCTGCCGCGCTGCCGCCGAGCGCGTTCGTCGACAAGGCGAGCCAGCCGACCGACGACGCAGTCGAGCGCGGGCTTGGCGTGGCTGCCCCGTTCTGGCTCGCGCTTCGATCCGGGATTGCGGTCGCGTTCGCGCCCGTCGACGAGGGTTGGACCTACTCGGGCCGGAAGCACGGCTGGGCGCTCCGGCTCCGGCAACGCGATCGGTCGATCCTGTACCTGACCCCGCTCGCGGGCGGCTTGCGGGCAAGCCTGGCCCTGCCCGAGCGGGCCGTGCCGGTCGCGCTCGACGCCGGCCTGCCCGCGACCATCCGGGCGATCGTCGCGACCGCGGTGTCGAACTCGGAGGGTCGGGCGGTCCGGATCGATGTCCGCTCCGACGAGGACGTGGCCGGGGTCCTGGCCCTTGCCCGGATCCGGATGGCGAGCTGAGGCTCGAACGCAGCCCGTGACGAGCATGCCGAGCCGCCCTTCATGACCACCACCGATCCCCTGAACGGGGTCCGGCCGGGCGGCCGACGGTCGTTCTGGCTGCGCGCGGCGCTCGCGGCCGAACCGTCGTCGCTCGCCGCGGACGTCGCCGCGCCGCCGTTCACCGGCCGTGCCCGCGCCGACGTCGTGATCGTCGGCGGCGGGTACACCGGCCTCTGGACGGCGATCCGGATCCGGGAGCTCGAGCCGTCGGCGAGAGTCGTCGTCATCGAACAGGACATCTGCGGCGGCGGGCCGTCCGGGCGGAACGGCGGCTTCGTCACCGGCTGGTTTGACGAGCTGCCGGCACTGACTCGTCAGTTCGGTGAGGCAGAGGCGCTGCGGACGGCCGAGGCGCTCGACATCGAAATCGCATCGCTCGGTCCGTGGACGGCGGCCCACGGGATCGACGCGGGCCTCGTCGAGAAGGGCTTCGTCCAGGTCAGCGCCGCGCCGGCCCAGGACGACGCCTGGCTCGAGGCCACCGAGGCGTGCGCCCGACTCGGCATGGGCGATCGCTGGCGGGCGCTCACGGCAGCGGACGTCGCCGAGCGAGCCCGATCGCCGGTCTTCCGCGGCGGCGCCTTCATGCCGGGCGCCGGGACCGTCCAGCCGGCCCGCCTCGCCCGGGGCCTCCGCCGCGTCGCGCTCGAGCAGGGGATCGTCATCCACGAGCGGACGACCGCCACGCTCCCCGCCGACCCGCCGCGGCGCGCTGCGGGCGCGGCGTCTGGCCCGATCGACATTGCCACGATTTCCGCCGAGGGCTCCGGCGCGATCGAGGCCGATCAGGTCGTCGTCGCCGCGAACGCCTGGGCCGCCGCCTGGCGACCGGTCGGGCGGCGCCTCCTCAACTGGTCGAGCTACATCGTCCTGACCGAGCCGATCCCCGACCGTCTCGCCGAGATCGGCTGGACCGGGGGTGAGGGGATCGCCGACGCACGCTTCACCCTCCATTACGCCCGGACCACGGCCGACGGCCGGATCGCGCTCGGCGGCGGTGGCGGTCGGGCCGGCTGGGGTGGCCGGATCGATCGAGCGTTCACCCATGACGCCGGCGCGGCGCGGCGCGCGGCCGAGGGCCTCCGGCGCTGGTTCCCGAGCCTCGCCGACGTCCGGATCGAGGACGCCTGGGGCGGCCCGATCGACATCACCGACGACCACCGGGCGTGGTTCGGGTCGCGGCCCGGCGGGCGGATCCATCACGGGCTCGGCTACAGCGGCAACGGCGTGGCGCCGGCGATCCTTGGCGGCCGGATCCTGGCGGCTCTGGCGACGGGCCGGGGGAGGGACGACGTTGCGGCGAGCCTGCCGATCGTCGGCGAGCGGGCGACGCCGCGGGCATTTCCGCCGGAACCGTTCCGGGGCGCCGGGGCGCGGGTGTTCCGCGAGGCGATGGTCCGGCGAGAGCACGCGGAGGAGGCGGGTGAGGCACCTTCGCGGGTCGTGCATGAGATTTCGCGCATCCCGCGACGCCTCGGCTACCACCTCGGCCCCGGATGAGCCGCGTGCCTGTGGAGCACGTGAATGCGACGGCCTACCGCCGCGCTGCTGACGCGTTCCGCGCCGGCGACCTCGCGACGATCGAAACGCTCGTCGACGAGGACGTCGTCTGGCATGTCCCGGGCGGCCACCCGCGGGCCGGCGACATCCACGGGCGTGCTGCGCTGATCGACTGGCTCGCGGCGCTCGCCGGGACCGGCTTCTGGCTGGCCGAGCACGACGTGTTCGGAAACGACGAGCACGTCTGCGCGCTGAGCATCATGGGCGCGCGCCGGCCCGACGTCGAAGTCGAGACCAGGGTCGTCAGCATCTTCCATTTCCGCGACGGCCGCCAGGTCGAGCGCTGGTTCTTCCCGGAGGACCGCGACGCGTGGGACCGGATCTTCACGGATCCGCCTACGATGACCCGATGATCGAGATCGCCGGGTCCGCCGTTCCCGGCGTCGAGCGGATCCTGACGCCCGACGCCCTCGCCTTTCTCGCCGACCTCCAGGCGACGTTCGGGGTGCGGCGCGAGGCGCTCCTCCAGGCTCGTCTCGATCGCCAGGCCGCGCTCGACGGCGGCGCCGACCTCGACTTCGACCCCGCGACGGCCGATCTCCGTGCCGCCGACTGGACGGTTCCGCCGGCCCCGGCCGACCTCGACGACCGGCGGGTCGAGATCACGGGCCCGGCCGAGCCGAAGATGATGATCAACGCCTTCAACTCGGGCGCCCGGGTGTTCATGGCCGACCTCGAGGACGCCCTCAGTCCCACCTGGGCAAACGTGATCGGCGGCCAGGTCGCCCTCCGCGACGCCGTTCGCGGCCAGCTCACCTTCACGAGCCCCGAAGGCAAGGCCTACCGGGTGGGGGAGCGCCCCGCTCAGCTCGTCGTCCGGCCGCGCGGCTGGCACCTCGAGGAGGGCCACGTCACCGTCGACGGGCGCCCGATGAGCGCGTCGCTCGTCGACGCCGGGCTCTACCTGTTCCACAACGGCACGGAGAGGATCCGCCGTGGGACGGCGCCGTACTTCTACCTGCCGAAGCTCCAGTCCGCCGCCGAGGCCGCCCTCTGGCACGACGTCTTCGCCCGGGCGGAAGAGCGCCTCGGGGTCCCGCCCGGTTCAGTGCGCACGACCGTCCTGATCGAGACGATCCACGCGGCGTTCCAGATGGATGAGATCCTCCATGCTCTCGGACCGTATGCCGCGGGCCTGAACGCCGGCCGCTGGGACTACCTGTTCAGCTGCATCAAGACGTTCCGCGGCCGGGCCGATCGGATCCTGCCGGAGCGGGCCCAGTTGACGATGACGACGCCGTTCATGCGGGCGTACACGGAGCTGCTCGTCCGGACGTGCCACCGCCGCGGCGCCCACGCGATCGGCGGCATGGCGGCCTTCATCCCGTCGCGCCGCGATCCGGTCGTCAACGACGCGGCGATGGCCAGGGTCCGCGACGACAAGGAGCGCGAATCGCGGGACGGCTTCGACGGGACGTGGGTCGCCCACCCGGACCTCGTGCCGCTCGCGACGGAGATCTTCGACGGCGTCCTCGGCGACCGGCCGCACCAGAAGGAGCGCGGCCGCGACGAGGTCCACGTCACGGCGGCCGAGCTGCTCGACTTCGCGGTTCCGGGTGGGCGGGTCACAGAGGCCGGGGTCCGGCTCAACGTGTCAGTGGCGCTCCAGTACCTCGACGCCTGGCTGACCGGCAACGGCGCAGCGGCGATCAACAACCTGATGGAGGATGCCGCGACGGCCGAGATCTCCCGCTCCCAGCTCTGGCAGTGGCGGGTCGGCGGGGCACAGATGGAGGACGGCCGGTTCGTGACCGGCGGCCTCTACACCGCCATCCGCGACGAGGAGCTGGCGTCGCTCGGCGGCCCGGCCGGCGGCAACGGCCACCTCGGCGACGCCGCCGAGCTCCTCGACGGCCTCGTCCTCGACGACACATTCACCGAGTTCCTGACGATCCCGGCCGGTGCCCTGCTCGACTGACGACCCGACGACGATGCCCGGCCGCTCGTCCGCCGACCTTCTCGCGATGGCCGATCGCAAGTCCGAGGCCTTTCTTCGGGCCGCCGCGACCCGGCCGTGGGCGACGGTCCACCTGGGCGACGATGTGATCCACGGCACGAGCGACATCCCGCTGCTCGGCGCGAACGCGGGACGCCCGAGGCCCACGCGCGTTGGCGGCGGCGGCCGATTGTGTATGAGAGGAGCAACTGGACCGCGGACCGGCGCGGAAGCGGCCTGCCGGACGCGATTCATGTCCGATCTGCTCCTCAGGTGGACACATCGGACGCGGTTGGATCGTTCACCGGCGAATTCCGGGATGTCGGCGGTCCAGTTGCTCGCCACGCGCACAGCGGACGGGAACGGCCCGCCACCCGCCCGGCGATCTTTGTCCACCGACTTGACAAAGGCCGCCCGGAGGTGGCACTTTGTCCATAGACTGGACGAAGTCGCGCGGAGGAGCGCGGCGGCCGGTCGACGGAGGCCCGACCCGGCCGATGGCGCTCCCGACCAAGGCGACCCATCAGCAGACCCGCGTCCACAACGAGCGGCTCGTCGTCCGCACGCTGTACGACCTGGGACCGATCAGCCGCGCCGAGGTCGCCCGTCTCACCGGCCTGACCCGGACGACCGTCTCGGACGTCGTCGCGACGCTCCTCGGGGACGGCGTCGTCCGCGAAATCGGGCGCGGGCCCTCGAGTGGCGGCAAGGCCCCGATCCTCCTCCAGGTCGACGACGATGCCCGCCTCGTCGTCGGGCTCGACCTCGGCGAGGAGCACTTCGCGGGCTCGCTCGTCAACCTCCGCGGCGAGATCCGCCGGTCGGTCGAGCTTGCGGTCGACGGTCGCGACGGCGACGCCGCCCTGGCCCTCGTCTTCGAGCTCCTCGACCAGCTCCTCGATGGCAGCGCCGCGCCGCTGCTGGGGATCGGGATCGGGACGCCCGGCCTGGTCGACAGCCGGACCGGCACGATCCGCCGCGCCGTCAACCTCGACTGGCGCGACCTGCCGCTCGGCGAGATCGTCGCCGAGCGGTACGACGTCCCGGTCAACGTCGCCAACGATTCCCAGGCGGCAGCCCTCGCCGAGTACACGTATGCCGGCGGGGATCGGGTTCCGAACCTGATCGCGATCCGCGTCGGGCGCGGCGTAGGCGCCGGCCTGATCCTTCGCGGCGCGCTGTTCCAGGGCGACGGCTCCGGCGCCGGCGAGATCGGCCATGTCGTCGTCGACGCCGACGGCGCGCTCTGTCGCTGCGGCCGGACCGGCTGTCTCGAAACGATCGCCGGCATGCGCGCCGTCGAGGCACAGGCCGCGGCGGCCACCGGACAGCCGACCGACCTCGCGGCCATCCGGGCCGCGATCGACGGCGGCGAGCCGTGGGCCGTCGCCATCGCCGACGACGCCGGGTCGGCTCTCGGCCGGGCCATCGCCGGCCTGATCGGCGCCCTCGACATCCAGCGGATCGTCCTGCTCGGCCCGGTCACCGATCTCGGCGCGCCGTGGCTGGCAGCCGTCCGTCGCGAGGCCGGCAGCCGGGCCCTCGCCCTGCTCGCCGACGACGTCGACATTGCCGTCGCCCGACCGACGACCAACGTCGTCATCCGTGGAGCGTCGGCACTGCTGGTCGCCCGCGAGCTCGGCCTGAGCCTTGTCCGATGACGACGCCGATCACCACGTCGCCGGCCGGCTCCGACGCCTGGCGGAGCACGATCGGATCGGATCGCCGCTCCGGAGCGAGCTCGGACCCGGTGAACCGCCCGAGCGCGTCGAGGAGACCCTCCGCGCAATCGGTCTCACGGCGCCGGGCGAGCTCGTCGAGCTGTTCGGGTGGCGCCA
>DATAIW010000277.1:0-3462 GCA_036262455.1 Candidatus Limnocylindrales bacterium
CGGCTACGGCAAGACCGAGGTCGCCCTGCGGGCCGCGTTCAAGGCGATCCAGGACGGCAAGCAGGTCGCGGTCCTCGTCCCGACGACGGTCCTCGCCGCGCAGCACCACCAGACGTTCAGCCAGCGGTTCGCCGCGTTTCCAATGAAGGTCCGGCTCCTGTCGCGGTTCGTGTCGGTCCGCGAGCAGGCGACGACGATCGACGGCCTCGCCGACGGCTCGGTCGACCTCGTGATCGGGACCCACCGCCTCCTGAGCAAGGACGTCCACTTCCGCGATCTCGGCCTCGTCGTCGTCGACGAGGAGCAGCGCTTCGGGGTCGCGGCCAAGGAGAAGCTCAAGCAGCTCCGTCGCGAGGTCGACGTCCTGACCCTGTCGGCGACCCCGATCCCGCGGACGCTCAACCTCGCCCTCGCGGGCGTCCGCGACATGTCGGTCATGGAGACCCCGCCGGAGGATCGCCTGCCGATCCAGACGCGGGTTGCCGAGGCGTCGGCCGGGCTCGTCCGCGACGCGATCCTGCGCGAGCTCGACCGCGGCGGCCAGGTCTTCTTCGTCCACAACCGGGTCGAAACGATCGAGGCCCAGACCGAGCAGCTCCGGCGGATGCTGCCGGGCGCCCGGTTCGTGGTCGGCCACGGCCAGATGGCGGAGGGTCATCTCGAGAGCGTGATGATCACGTTCGCCGCCGGCGAGGCCGACGTCCTCGTCTGCACGACGATCATCGAGTCGGGCCTCGACATCCCGAACGCGAACACAATCGTCATCGACCGGGCGGACACCCTCGGGCTCGCCCAGCTCTACCAGCTCCGCGGTCGCGTCGGGCGGTCGTCGCGCCGGGCCTACGCCTACCTGCTGTACCGCCGGCGCGAGCGGATGAGCGAGGAGGCGCGCAAGCGGCTCCAGGCGATCTTCAACGCCTCGGAGCTGGGCGCAGGGTTCCAGATCGCCCTCGCCGACCTCGAGATCCGGGGAGCGGGCAACATCCTCGGCGGGGAGCAATCGGGGCACATGGCCGCGGTCGGGTTCGACCTCTACTCGCGGCTCCTCGCCGACGCCGTCGAGGAGCGCAAGGCCCTCCGCGAGGACCGGCCCGTCCGCGTCGAGCGGCCGCAGGCCGTCGTCGACCTCCCGGTCGAGGCGCACCTGCCCGACGACTACGTGCCCGAGGAGGCCCAGAAGCTCGAGCTGTACCGCCGCCTCGCCCGATCCCGTACCGCTGGCGACCTCGCCGCGTTCCGCCAGGAGCTGACCGACCGCTTCGGGCCGATGCCGCCGCCCGTCGTCCGCCTCGTCGAGGTCGCCGAGCTGCGGCTCACCGCCGAGGCCGCCGGGGTCGCCTCGATGTCGCGCGAGGACGGCCAGCTCGTCGTCCGGTTCGGCGAGGGGATGTCGCGAGCGACGGCGATGCGCCTGCTCGCCGGCGGCGGTTTGCCGGGGGTGCGTCCGTCGGAGGTCACGTTCGCGAGCAACCAGGTCCGGATCCGCCTGCCGCGCGACGGGTCGCGGGCGTGGGGCCTGACCCAGGCCGTGGTCGCGAGGCTGTCCAACGACGGCGGCGCCGGATCGTGAGCGAACGAGGGATTCTGATCGGCTGTCTCGTGCTGGTGATCCTCGTCCTCGTCGTGACCTGGATCATTCGATCCGGCCTCAGCTCGATGTCGTACTGACGTGCGGGTCCACCGCAGGATCGCCCTGGCCGTGATGACGACCGCGATCCTCGTGGCCGGGTGCGGCTCGACCGTGCCTGAACCGACGATCATCGCCATCCCGACGAGCGCCGCCGGCGGGGGGTGCCTGGATGCGCCGGTCGGGGGACGGGTCATCACGTCACAGCGCTGGGGGATCGCGATCGCCGACGAGACGGGGCGCGTCTCAAAGCTGTTCTGGCCAAACGGCGTTCACGGGCAGATGGATGGTGATCGCGTCGCCCTGGTCGACGGATCCGGCCGTCTCGTGGCCCATGTCGGTGACACGATCCGCTCGGGCGGCGGGTTCATCGGCGCAAACGGCGACCCGGACAACACGATGATGGTCTGCGGCGAGATCCGGGCGATCGTCCCGTGACCCGGCCCGACAGGCTCACGTCCGATGACCCCGTTCACGAGCTCCTCCTCCGGATCCGGGTGGCCGGCCCGGAGGAGCTGCGGGCCCTGCGCGGTGCCCTCCTCGCGGCCCGCGCGACCGAGCTGAGCGAGGTCCAACGTCGTGCGCAGCGCCACAACCTCGGCTATGGGACCGACTCCCAGCGCGAATCGATGACCGACGAGGTCGCCGACCGCCGACGCCGTTGGGAGATGCTCGACCGATTGCTCGAAGCGCTGGAATCAGCAACCCGCGACCACAGGTGACAGCACGCATTGCGACGGCGCATACGAGACACCAGGTAAAGCTTGATCCGCGCACACGCGAGTGGGTGGCGCGCGCCGTCGGCAAAGGCGCACGAGTCGTCGGGGGGCGCCGCCTCACCGGCGGCATCACATCGTCGATTCATCGGTTGACCGTCGAGACGCGGACCGGTGTCCGACAGCAGGTAGTCCTGCGGCGATGGACGCCTGGCGCGACGGACGACACAGCCGACGCGCCGCTGTTCGTCGAGCGCGAACGCCACGTGCTCGGCCGCCTTGAGGCGACCGACGTTCCCGCTCCGCGATTCCTCGCCGCCGACCCGATCGGCGAGTCCACGGGTGTGCCGGCGCTGCTGATGAGCCGCATGTCCGGACGAATGGATCTGGCACCCGTTGACCAGAAGGCTTGGCTGCGGCAGATCGCGGTGATGGCGGTTCGCATCCACGAGTTGGACGTCGACGTCCAGCCGTATCGGTGGGAGGCGCGGGCCGTGCCCGTTCCGGCATGGGCGAGCAAGCCGGCCGACTGGCGCGCCGCTGCCGAGCTGGTCCGCGGACCCGCGCCCGACCACGACATCCGCTTCTCGCACGGTGACTACCAGCACTTCAACTTCCTGTGGCAGCGAGGGCGCCTTACCGGTGTCGTCGACTGGGTCTCCGCGTGCCGCGGGCCGGCCGACGTCGATGTCGGCCACTGCCGGCTCAATCTGGCAGTCCTCTACTCGGCCGAGCTGGCCGCCG
This sequence comes from Candidatus Limnocylindrales bacterium, assembly GCA_036262455.1. Taxonomy (GTDB): domain Bacteria; phylum Chloroflexota; class Limnocylindria; order Limnocylindrales; family CSP1-4; genus CF-46. Next base: position 3,088 of record DATAIW010000277.1, read on the forward strand.
ATTTTCTGGCGGCCTACGAGGCCGAAGCGGGCCGGCGCGTGGATCCGTACTGGGACATCCGGTGCGCGACCGCGCCCGCTTTCGAAGACTGGACCCAGTTCATCCCGATCCAGGTTGATGGCCGTGCGCCGTTCGATCGGGCCGGTATGACGACGCGGGTCGACGAGTTGCTCAGCGCCGCGCTACGGCGGCTTTAGCAGCGCGGCCCACGTGACATTTGCCGACGCTTAGCGACCGCGGCGTGAGCTAGCTCGGGATGGTTTTTCTCACGTCCGAGGGCAATACAGGGTCTTCATCGGTTGCCAAGACCCGCCCGTCACGTAACCGTAGATCCATGATTGCTCGGTCCCGGCGAGTGGGACCCTCGTTGATGGG
>DATAIW010000278.1:0-7115 GCA_036262455.1 Candidatus Limnocylindrales bacterium
ACGCTGCCGGCAGGCAGCCCGTAGGATGCACCGATGGATCTCGGCCTGGGCGGTCTGCGGGCCCTTGTCGGCGGTGGCTCGAGCGGCCTCGGCGCCGCGATCGCGACCGTCCTCCGCGCCGAGGGCAGCGCGGTCTCCCTCGCTGCCCGACCGAGCGATCGTCTCGATGAACAGGCCCGCCGCATCGACGCGATCGCGATCCCGACCGACCTCTCCAGCGTCGACGGCCCCGCGGCCGCGGTCGCCGCGACCGTCGAGCGGCTCGGTGGACTCGATCTCCTCGTCGTCAACTCCGGTGGGCCGCCCGGCGGCGACTTCGCGGCGCTCGACGACGCGACGTGGACGGTCGCGGTCGACGGTGTCCTGCATTCCGCGATTCGCCTGATCCGGGCGGGATTGCCGCACCTCCGGGCGTCGCCCTCAGCGGCGATCCTGATCATCCTCTCGAGCTCGGTCCGTGAGCCGATCCCCGGGCTCACGACCTCGAACGTCCTGCGACCCGGCCTCGTCGGCCTGATCAAGTCGCTCACCGCGGAGATCGCCCCGATCCGGATCAACGGGATCGCACCCGGCCGTGTCGCGACGGCCCGGATCGCCCATCTCGACGGCCTCCGGGCGACCTCGACGGGACGCCCGATCGAGGACATCGAGCGCGAGCAGATCGGCCGGATCCCGCTCGGTCGATACGGTGAACCGGCCGAGGTCGGACGGCTCTGCGCGTTCCTGCTGTCGCCGGCGGCGAGCTACGTCAGCGGGGCGATCGTGCCGGTCGACGGCGGGATGATCCGCGCCCTGCCCTGAGGGGAGCGCGGCGACGCTCGCGAGCCAGCCGCCTCGCTGGTGGTGGCGGCGTGGCGGCCTCAGTGGCGGCGTTCGCGGGTGATGTCGTAGACGGCACGACTGAGCAGGACGAGGCCGAGCACGGCGAGCCACAGCCCATACGCCCGCTGCGGCAGGAGCGCCTCGAGGTTCCTCGTCGCGATGCCGACCGCGTGGATCCCCATCGCCAGCCAGGCGACGACCGTCACGATGACGAAGCTCAGGGGCCGGTCGATGCCGACCGGGACGTCGCCCGCGGCATAGGGCAACGCGAGCAGGGCGATCACCGCAAGGGCGGCGAAGAAGACGAGCACGCCGGCGCCGTCGAACGCGTTGTTCGACAACGGCGTCAGGCCGAACTCGGCAGAGCTCTGCCACCACGGCAGGAAGCAGGCCGCGATGATGACGATCGCGGCCAGGCCGGCCAGGCGTCGTCCGGCGCCGAGGGGTCGACGATGCATCGTCAGTCGGGGCTCGTATACACCTCGGGGCGCAGGACGCCCACGAAGCGGAGGTTGCGGTAGTACTCGCCGTAGTCGAGGCCGTAGCCGACGACGAACTGGTCGGGGATCGTGAAGCCGACATAGTCGACCGGGATGTCGACGAGGCGCCGGGCGGGCTTGTCGAGGAGGGTGCAGATCCGGAGCGACTTCGGGTTCTTGCCGCGGAGATAGCGGATCAGATAGTTCAGGGTCAGGCCCGTGTCGATGATGTCCTCGACGATCAGGACGTCCTCTCCCTCGATCGTCGCCGAGAGGTCCTTCAGGATCCGGACGAGGCCGGACGACTCGGTCGAGGTGCCGCCGTAGGAGGAGACCTCCATGAGGTCGATCCGGACCGGGGACGGGATCGCCCGCATCAGGTCGGCCATGAACGGCAATGAGCCCTTGAGCACCGAGACGAGGGTCAGCCGGCGGTCGCCGTAGTCGGCGCCGATCCGGGCGCCGAGCTCGGCCACCTTGGCGGCGATCTGCTCCTCGCCGAGGAGGACCTCGCCGATGTCGGCGACGAGATCGATACGGGCCTCGGTCACACACGGCCTCCAGGCTGGATGGTCGACGGATCGTCGAGCGACGGACCGTCGAGATCGCGGTCGATGGCGTCGTCAGGTGACGCGAGCATGGCGATGGCCGCCGTGTTGCGCTCCGGGACGACCTGTCCGGACGTGCCGCTCAGGGCGTCGGCCAGGGCCAGCCGCCCGAACTTGAGCATCAGCGCCCGGAAGTCGCGAGCGTAGAACAGCTTGACCCGGATGTCCGGATAGAGCTCGCGGATCCGGCGCAGCTTGCGGTTCTTCTTGCGGACGAGCTTCTGGCGGAGGGTCGTCATCTCGAGGTACAGCTCGAGGTCCGGCAGCCAGAAGTCGGGCGAGAAGCTCTCGACGACCGTCCCGTCGAGGTTCCACAGGATCGGGAACGTGTGCGGCTCGTACTCCCAGCGGATCCGGTAGAAGTCGAGGATCCGGGCCATCTCGGCCTCGCTCGCGTGTGCGAACGCGGGTGTCGGTCGGTCCGGCGGCGCCACATCGTCGAGGGAGAGCGGGCCCGGGCGGAGCACCTGGGGGGCGATCGATCCCAGTGCGCCCGGCGACGTCCAGGTGGGACCGGTCCCGGGTCGGGCGGCGGTCGAGCGGCGGCGGCCGCGGCGACCGGAGTTGGACCCGGTCGCCGGGCTGGCCGTCACCGGCCGGAACCTGCGGCGGGTGGCTCGGTATCGCCGACGAGGGCGGCGAGTCCGCCCCGGGCGAGGAGATCGTGGACGAGGTCGAGGTCTGCGGACCCGATCGGCACGGCCTCGCGGAACCGCTCCAGGTCCCGTGGTCCGAACTCGCCATAGACGTGACCGGGCCCGACGGCAATCGTCGCGTCGGAGGAATCGCGAGTGGAGTCATCGTCCTCGGACGCGATCACGATCCCGAGCGACTCGCTGCTGCAGCCCGGGCAATGGATCTCGACGAAGGCGATGTCGTCACGGCGGGCGAGGACGCGGATCCGGTCGGTCGGCACGAACTGGCCGCAGGCAGCACAGTCGACGCCGTCGGCGAGCGAATCGAGGTCGTCGCGCGGATCCATCGACCGCAAGTCTAGCCGGTCGGTGGCGCGACCGCGATCGAGCCGACCGCGGCTCATCGATACCCCCACGTTGCCCGAGGATACCCCCAGGGGGTATCATGGTCGGACCTCGCATGATCGGAGTCCAGCCCGTGCCGACCAGCACGACCCGCCGCACACCCGCCCCGCCGCCGGCGAACTTCCGCCACAGCTATTCCAAGGACAAGGCCGGCCTGATCCGACGCCTTGCCCGGATGGAAGGCCAGGTCCGCGGCATTGCCCGGATGATCGAGCGCGAGGAGTACTGCGTCGACATCCTGCAACAGACCTCCGCCTTGCGGGCGGCCGTCGACGCGCTCTCGATCCTCGTCCTCGAAGACCACGTCCAGGGCTGCGTCCGGACGGCGGCCGAGCACGGCGATGCGGATGCCTACGTGGACGAGGTCATCGACGTCGTCCGGCGTACCCTCGGCCGGCCGGTCCGGAGCGCCAGCCGCTCCAGCTGACAGGCCCCAGGCGCTCGGCGCCGCGGCCGACAAGCCCGGAGGCTCCTTCCGGCGTGGCGCGCGTCATCGCCTCCGCCTCCGTTCGCCACATCCCACCCGGTACTTCCGGGCGGGATCCATCGGCGGCCGGGTGATGTCCAGACCACCGATCGGCGCGCGACGATGGGCGATGCCGCTCCACCCGGTTCGGCTCGCCATCGCGACGATGATCCACGCCAGGGGCCGATGATCGACCAGCGCCCGGACCGCCTGCCGGCCCAGCCACCGAACGTCTCCGCACCTCCCGCCTTCAGCGACCGTCGCGTGGCTCACCGTCGGGACGAGGACCAGATCGCCCACCGGGAGAAGGTGCTCCTGGCCCGCGCCCTCGATGTCCTGGCATCCGACAGCAGTGCCGAGGAGCGTCTCGCCGGCCTGCTCCGCCTCCTGGCCCGGACCGTCGGCGCGCGGCGCGCGGCGGTCGTCGCCGATGGGATCGAGCGACGCGCGGCGGTTGCCGTCGATGCGGACGAGGACCCAGCCACGGCCGAGGCCCTCGCCGCGTGGCTCGACGTCCATGCGCCGCGGACGCGAGCTCGGCGCGCGGCCTCGGGTCGGGCACCCATCTCGTTCATCGTCGCGGCCGGCCCGAGCTCCGGGGACGGGCCGGACACGACCGGCGCGGACGCGGCCGACGCCGTCGCCGGGTCGACCGCGTTCGGCAACTCGACCCGTGGCCGGCTCGACGAGGACGGTGTCCCGGACCGCATCGCCCCTCCGATCACCCCGCATTACGCGATGCTGCCGATCCCGAGCGCGGGTGAGGTCGCCCTTGGCTTCGAATTCGGACGGCCCGTCGACGCCGATCGGCTGGCCGACCGGCTCCCGCCGACTCTTGCCCGACATGCTGCGGTCGCGCTGGCCCTCGTCACGAGCCAGCTCGCCACGGAACGCGAGCTTGCGAACCTGCGCGCCCGCGACGCGGAACGGACGACCTTCGTTTCGACGGTCGCCCACGAGCTGCGGACCCCCCTGACCGGCCTGCGCGGCTATCTCGAGCTGATCCTTGCCGGCCAGGTCGGCGATCCGGACGTCGAGCGCGACTTCCTCGAGCGGAGCCGCTCGATCGTCGGCTCGATGGGCGAGCTCGTCGGCGATCTCCTGGAACTGTCGCGGCTCGAGTCGGGGACGCTCGGGCTCGAGATCGAGCCCTTCTCGCTCGCGGAGGCGTGCAGCCAGGTCGCCGCCGGACTCCTGCCGATCGCGATCGAGCGAGGCATTCACCTGGGGACGGCACTGCCGCCTCGACTGCGCATGGCTCGCGGCGATCGCCGCCGGGTCGAGCAGATCCTGACCAACCTCGCCGCCAATGCCCTGAAGTTCACGCCGCCCGGCGGCAGCGTCGAGATCGAGGCGCGGTTCGACGGGCCGGTCGCGATCATCGCCGTGCGCGACGACGGGCCTGGGATTCCGGACGACGACCGCGAGCGGATCTTCGAGCGTTTCCATCGGATCGCGGGCCACGAGCGGATCACCGGCACGGGGCTCGGGCTGTCGATTGCCCGCGATCTCTCGCGGCGAATGGACGGCGACCTCGATGTCGCCTCGGTGCCGGGCACGGGATCGACGTTCGTGCTCGCCCTCCCCGGTCCGACCGACGTGGCCGCCTCGGCAGTCGCCTCCGCGCTCAGCGAGGCGCTCGAGCGGGAACAGCAGGGCTTGGAGGAGTTGCTCGTACGGCGGGCGATCGACGCAGGCAGGATCCGCGCGGCGCGGTCCGGCGGCGACGACCCGACGGAACATGCGGTGCGCCGGTCCGGCGACACCCGCCTGCGCGCCCTGCCGACGCTCCGTTCGGAGACGCCGTCGCCGGCCTGATCGGGCGGACAGTCGACGCGAATCGCCAAACGGCAGAGACGGGCAGGCCCGCGTCCGGCCGGGCTGGCGGGCCCCGTCCCGGCCGAGTTGTCCACAGCCTGGGCCGGTTCAGGTGGATTCGTGGATAACCGTGTTGACTCCGTCGGCCGGTCCCCCTAGTGTCCAGCATCCGCACCGAACCCACCTTGGGTAACGAGGCTCGCGAGGGGCCCGGGGAAACCCGGCCGCGAACCGGACGAGCCACGGAAAACCGGGGGCCGAGGGCGGTGTGACGAACGACGACGCCGGGAGCGGAGCCCGGACGGCCCGCGCAGGCACGACCGACAGGAGGGGTGCCTGGACCGTCCGAGGGACCCGCTCCCGACGCGCGTCGATCTCTGTCCTGGACTGCCCGCGGCCTATTCGGACGCCCTCGACGCTGCCCTGGAGGCGCTCGGAATCGAGCTGACGGGCGATGCGCGGACCGCGATCGACGGGCACATCCGCCTGCTCCTGGTATGGAACGAGGCGGTCAACCTGACGGCGATTCGCGAGCCCGCAGCGATCGCCATCCGTCATGTCGTCGACAGTCTGACCGGGCTCGCCGTCCTCCACCGTCGGGGCGTCGACCGGTTCATCGATCTGGGCAGCGGCGGCGGGTTCCCGGGCATCACGCTGGCGGCGGCGCTGCCGGCCGACCGGGCCCTGCTCATCGACTCGATCGGCAAGAAGGTCCGGTTCCTCGCCACCGTGATCGACGCCATCGGCCTGGGTGACCACGCGGCGGCTGAGGCGGTCCGCTCTGAATCGCTCGCGGCCAGCCGCGCCGATCGGGGTCGCTGGCCGGCCGTGACTGCGCGGGCAGTCGGACCATTGGCGGAGCTTGCCGAGCTCGCCCTTCCGTTGCTTTGTCCCGGCGGGGTTCTCGTCGCCTGGAAGCGCGTGGGCGTGGATGACGCCGCCGACCGTCGAGAGCTCGAGGCAGCGCGGCGGGCGCTCGATGCGATCGATCGCGAGGCACGCATCGATGTCGTGGTGGCCGTTGATGCAATGACCGCCCGCGACGCGCCGGGCCTCGGCGAGCTCGTCGACCACCGCCTCATCGTCGTCGAGCGTGGCCCCGGATCGATCGACCCAACGTGGCCGCGCGAGCCGGCCACGCGACGCCGGAGCCCATGTTGACGGGCTCAGGCCGCTGCTAGGCTGGCTCGGTGCGCATCGCGGTCCTCTCCGACATCCATGCCAACGTCGTCGCCCTCGACTCGGTGCTCGCCGCCATCGGCTCGGTCGACGCCGTCTGGCAGCTCGGCGACGTGGTCGGCTACGGGCCGGAGCCCGACGCCGTCGTCGACCGCCTGGCGGAGATCGGAGCCGTCGGCGTGGCCGGCAACCACGACCTTGCCGCGCTCGGCGGCACGGAGATCGACTGGTTCAACCCGGATGCGAAGGCCGCCATGCTCTGGACGCGCGGCCGGATGGGCGGACGGACGAGGGCCTGGCTGGCGGCCCTGCCGACGACCCGCGTGGAGGGTGGCATGACCCTCGTGCACGGCAGCCCGCGCGACCCGGTCTGGGAGTACATCACCTCGATGCCCGTCGCCCGGGCGAACCTAACGGTGCTCGAAACGACGATCGGCCTGCACGGTCACACCCACCTGCCGATGGCCTGGGCGGATCGTGACGGCCGGATCGACGCGATCTCGCCCGGTCCGGGATCGTCGTTCCGTCTCGATGGTCGGCCGGCGCTCCTCAACCCGGGCAGCGTCGGACAGCCGCGCGACGGCGATCCCAGCGCGAGCTGGCTGGAGATCGACACGGACGCCGAAGTGGCAACCTGGCGCCGGGTCGGCTACGACATCGAGGCCGTTCGGACCGCGATGCTCGCCGCCGGACTACCAGGTCG
>DATAIW010000279.1:0-2020 GCA_036262455.1 Candidatus Limnocylindrales bacterium
TCGTCGCGGTGGCGCGGGCGCCACGTTCCGGACGTGACGGCGTCGCCACGGAGCCCATCGCGATCGTGCCCGACGATGTCGTGGTCGAGACCCGCGGCGCCGGCAACGCGACTCGCCAGATCAGCCACATCATCGCGCCCACGTTCCCGGCCGACCGTCTCGAGGTGGTCGAGGTCTACACGCCGTCGGGCAACTGGTCGAGCTGGCCGCCGCACAAGCACGACGTCGACGACATGCCCGGCGAGGCGGTCCTCGAGGAGATCTACCACTACCAGTTCCGTCGGCCAGAGGCGTGGGCGATCCAGCGGGTCTACCGGCCGGACCGCTCGCGCGACGCGCTGTTCGAGGTCCGCCACGGCGACGTGGTGATCGTGCCCGACGGCTACCACCCGTTCAGCGCGACCCACGGCGACGACGCCTACTACCTCAACGCCCTCGCCGGCGACCGCCGAACGATGGCCTGCTCGTTCGATCCCGATCTCGATTGGGTCCGCGCGACCTGGGCCGGGATGGAGCTCGATCCACGCGTGCCCGTGGTGCCGCCTCGTCGAGCGGGCTGAACCGGGGCGACGATCGCGGCGGCGGTTCGGCGGCGCAACCGGTCGAGACGGCTTGCCAGAGCCCGGTCGATCACCGGATCGCCCAGCCCGAGGCGCCGCCGACGCTCCGCGATGGCCGTCGCCCGACCCGTGGCATCGAGCGCTCCTTCGAGATCGCGGAGGCGGTGCTCCCGGAGCTTGGCGACCTCGATCCAGGCCTGGACCGCCACCGCCCCCGGTCCCGCGGCGAGATCCAGCCACGTCGCGACGGCCTCGTCGTGGCGGCCAAGTCGTCGCAACAACCGTCCCCGCTCGATCGCGACCCGCTCCGTCGTCCACGGTGAGTCGAGCCTCCCGGCGACGAGCCGCTCCCAGGACGGTCGCGGGGTCCCACCGCCGATGTCGGCCGGCCGGCGCGGGTGCCACCACGGCAGGCCGGGTGGTTCGTCGGACGGCTCGAGGACGGCGCGCTCCTCGCTTGCCGCGATGCGGACCGGCTCGCTCCCGACCACCGTGCGTGCCGGTTCGGGCCTCGGTCCGGCAAGGGCGGCGTCGAGACAGCCGAGCGCCTCGTCGAGACGCCCGGCCCGCCCGAAGGACCGGGCGAGACCGGCCAGGTCGCCGATCGGCTGTCGCCGACGAGCCTCGCCATCGGCGAAGTCGATGTCGATCCGGCTCAACAACCGGGCGAGCGAGCGGACATCCTCGCGGTTGTGGCGGACCACGTCGATCAGGGGCCACGCCTCGCCCCCGCGCAGGAAGTCGAGGTACAGCCCCGGGATCTGCCAGCCATCGACGTCGCCGTGGCGGATCGTCCCGAGGAGCTCGGTCTCCACCGTGCGCAGCCGTGCGTCGGTCATCCGATGGCGGAACACCCGGCGCACGAACGGCAGCAGGTCGAGATGGCCGGCATGGGGCGGCGCCGGGAGGCGGGCCATCCGGTAGCGGGCGACGAGCAGCGGCCAGTCGAAGCCGCGGCCGTTGTATGTCACGAGCCAGGCATCGGCCGGGATGTGGGCGGCCAGGCGGGCGAGCAGGCCCGGCTCGGCCGGATGGTCCGGGAGCAGGAGCTGGACCTGGCGGAATCGATCGTCCTCCCACCATCCGAGACCGACGAGGAACGCGACCGTGCCCGCCGCAGTCGCAAGCCCGGTCGTCTCCGTATCGAGGCAGACGAGGGGGACCTCGGCCGGCGGCAGGCCGGGCAGGGTCCGCAGTCGGTCGCGATCGATCGGCAGGACGACGGTTGCCGGCTCGACCCGAACGACGGGCCCGGCCGGATCGAGGATCAGCTCGCCGTCGAGCGCGTCGGCAAGCCGCTGCCCGAGCTCGATCGAGCCGCGGGCGACGCCGCCGTCGATTCGATCGCCGGGCTCCAGCCGCGTGGCTGCCGGCGCCGCTGACCGGATCGCCGCCCGATAGTTGGCGAGCCGCCGTTCCAGCGTCGCGCCGCTCATGCCGGGATCGCTTCGACGCCCGGG
>DATAIW010000280.1:0-9256 GCA_036262455.1 Candidatus Limnocylindrales bacterium
CGAGGTCGTCGCTGACGGTCACGAACAGGTGCGGTTCGTCGGCGTCGAGCCCGAGGGCGATGATCCCGGACGGGAAGATCCCGCGGAGGTCCTTCGACGCGCCCTTCAGCGCCTCGATCGTTTCGTATGGTCCGGCGAACGTGATGAGGCGGATCCCGGGCGCGACCTCCTGCGCCCGCGCCAGGAGGTCGCTCGACTTCGGCAACGCGGTCCCGGCCCCGGCCTTGAGCCGCCGTCTCGTCTCGCGCAACTCGTCCTGGAGCGAGCGGATCCGATCGGCGAGCTGCTCCGCCGTCTGGGCGCCGGCCGCCTCGGTCGCGGCCGCGAGCGCGACGACGCGCGACCGCAGGTACGCGTCCGCGCCCGCGCCGGTGAGGGCCTCGATCCGGCGCATCCCCGACCCGATCGACCGCTCGGCGGTGATCGCGAAGCTCCCGATCTGGCCGGACGCCCGGCAATGGGTTCCGCCGCAGAGCTCGTGGCTGAAGCCGTCGACCCGGACCGTCCGGACCGTCTCGCCGTACTTCTCGTCGAAGAACGCGTCAGCCCCGGCGTCGATCGCCTGCTGCATCGTCATGAACGCCGGGGTCACGGTCCGGTCGTCGCGGATGACCGACCGGACCTGGTCCTCGATCGCCCGGAGCTCCTCGGTCGTCAGCGGCCGGTCGAACGGGAAGTCGAACCGGAGGTACTCCGGCGTCACGAGCGAGCCGGCCTGGCGGGCCGCCTCCCCGACGACGTTGCGGAGCGCCCGGTGGAGGAGGTGGGTCCCGGTGTGGTTACGCATCGTGTGCGCCCGCCGCTCGGCGTCCACGATCGCGTCGACGGTCTCGCCGACGCGCAGCCGGCCGTGGAGCATGCCGTGCAGGACGATCAGCCCGCCGACCAGCTTCTGGGCGTCCTCGACGTCGAACAGGGGCGATCCCTCGCCCTCCTCGCGCAGCTCGCCGCGATCGCCGACCTGGCCGCCGCCCTCGGCGTAGAACGGCGAGCGGTCGAGGACGACCTCGGCCGCGCCCTGGCCGGTCAGCTCGTCGAACTCGATCCCGGCGCGGAGGATCGCGACCACCGTCCCGGGGGCCGAGGTGGTCTCGTAGCCGAGGAAGGTCGTGTCGCCGTGGCGAGCCTGGATGGCCTGGTAGAGCGAGGTCAGCTCGGCGTGCTTCGCGAGCTCGGCCTTCTTGCCCGAACGGCTGCGATCGCGCTGCTCGGCGAGGGCCGCGTCGAAGCCGGCGCGGTCGACGCCGACCCCGTACTCGGCGGCGAGCTCGACGGTCAGGTCGATCGGGAAGCCGAACGTGTCGTGGAGGCGGAACGCGAGGTCGCCCGGAACCTGCGGAACGCCCACCGGGAGATCCTCCGCCCGGCGGCCGATCACCCGCTCCGCGTCGGGCGCGAGGTCGCGCAGGGCGGCCTCCAGCTGGGTCGTGCCGGCGTCGAGCGTCCGGGCGAACTGGGCCTCCTCGCGTTCGAGGGCGGCGAGGACCGCGTCGCGGCGGTCGACGAGGAGCGGGTAGGCCTCGCTCATCGTCTCGATCACGACGCCGGCCGCGGCGGCCAGGAACGGATCGCGCCGACCGAGCAGCCGGCCGTGGCGGACGGCGCGGCGAATGATCCGGCGCAGGACGTAGCCGCGGCCCTCGTTGCTCGGCAGGACGCCGTCGGCGATCAGGAACGTCATCGCCCGGCTGTGGTCGGCGATCACCTGGTAGCTGAACCGCTCCTGCTCGAAGGCCTCGGCGTCGTGGCCGACAATCTCGCGGAGCCGGGCGAGGATCGGCAGGAAGAGGTCCGTGTCGTAGTTCGAGCCCACCTGCTGGACGGCGCTCGCGACCCGCTCGAGGCCCATCCCCGTGTCGATCCCCGGGGCGTCGAGCGGGACCCGGCCGTCCGGCCGCTGGTCGAACTCCATGAAGACGAGGTTCCAGACCTCCAGCCAGCGCGGGCAGTGCTCGCTGTGGTCCGGGATGCACTCCGGGCCCTCGCTCAGCGCGATGCCCCGATCGAAGTGGATCTCGCTGCACGGGCCGCACGGACCCGAGTCGGCCATCCGCCAGAAGTTGTGGTCGTCGCCCTGCTCGACATCGCCCCATGCGGCCATCCGCTCCGGCGGGATGCCGATCTCGTCGCGCCAGACCTGACGGGCGAACTCGTCGTCCTTGTAGGTCGTGATCGCGAGCCGATCACCGGGCAGCCCGAGCTCCTTCGTCAGGAAGTCCCAGGCGTAGTGGATCGCCTCGCGCTTGAAGTAGTCGCCGAACGAGAAGTTGCCGAGCATCTCGAAGAGGGTCTGGTGGCGCGGCGTCCGCCCGACCTCCTCGAAGTCGTTGTGCTTGCCGGCCACCCGCAGGCAGCGCTGGTAGCTGACCGCCCGATTGTAGGTTCGCTTCTCGGCGCCGGTCAGGAGGTCCTTGAACGGGACCATCCCGGAGTTCGTGAACAGGAGCGTCGCGTCGCCCGGGGGGACCAGGCTCGCGCTCGGCACCGCGGTATGGCCGCGCTCCGCGAAGAACTCGACGAAGCGTCGACGGATCTCGGAGGCGGGCAGCGGCTCGATCCGCGGATCGTGCTCGGTGACGGGGGACGACACGGCCGCAATGGTACCGAACGGAACGGCCTCGTCGGACCGGGACGGCCGGGTTCGCGTCAGATGAAAATCTCGACGAGGTTCTCGTCCTGATCGAGCGCCACGCTGAAGTCGCGCCTCGAGACGAGCAGGCCGCCCCGTCGATAGGGATTGTCCAGCCAGCGGTCAGCGGGCAGTCGCCGGCCGTTGACGTCGACCCGCCGCGGCGAGAAGCCGGCGCCGGCCACGTGGTAGAGATAGCGCACCGGCCGGCCGTCGTCCTCGACGTCGAACGTGAGGCCGTCGGCGCCGCGCGGCAACACCGGGTCGAGCACGACGTCGTCGAAATACGCGCGCAGTCCGAGCACATTCGAGATCAGCTGGTTGATATAGATGCCGGGCCCGCTGGAGTAGACCCGCCAGCCGCCCTTGACTCCGACCCGACCGCTCCGGATCCGGCCGAACTGCCGGCTGGCCTGGCGGCGGTCGAGGAACGCGGCGTCGGAGCTGCTGAAGAAGGCGTTGCTCTGGCGCGGAAGCGCCGCGGGCACGTCGCGCTCCAACCCGATCGGGCAGACCGCCAGCAGCCCCCGGAACGCTTCGTCGGGCCGACCGAGCCGGGCCATCGTCTCGATGTATCGGATGTGGGCGTGGACGTACTGGAGCCCAACCTCGCGCCCGAAGTTGGCCGCCGACTCGGCGCGCTTGAAGATCCGTGACGGTCCCCCGTGATAGTCCATCGGCCGGTCCATCAGCCGCGCGCCGTCAGGAAACATGAGGTGGCGTTCGATCAGGGCGGCGTGCCGGCTGGCCTGATCGGCCGTGAACATGCCACTGATGATGCCGCGCGTCATCGGCAGCAGGCGATACGCCACTCCGGTCGTGCGATCGCGCGGGTGGAGGAGGTAGTCGATGCGGTCGGGCCCGAACTCGGCGAGTCCGGCGACGATGCCGTCGGGCAGCAGGTGGCGCTGGAAATCGTCCCGCATCCGGGCGCACAGGTCCGCCAGTCGATCCGCCATCCGGCGTTTCCCTGCCCGCTCGCAGACGGTCCGATAGCGATCGAGCGTCTGGTAGGCGAGCTCGACGGTCCACGCACTGACGAGGCGCCCGGCGATGTCCGGGTCGACCGGCTGGAGGGTGTCCTCCCAGTCGCCGCCGGCGAACACGACCAGCGCGGTGCCGGGAATGCAGTCCCGCTCGATGACGGCGATCTGCCGCTCCGTGTGGGCGAAGATCGTCTCGGGCTCGGTGGCGGTCCCGTTCTGGGCGGTGGTCGCCAGCGGCGGGTCATCGCAGTAGGCGACATGCTCGTCGAGGATCGAGTGGTCGCCCGTCGCCTCGACGTAGTCGCACAGCGCCTTGATCGGCCAATGGATGATGTCGGCGTGGCTGTCCGGGGCCCGCACGTCGCGGTAGCGGTCGAACATGAACCATTGCGGCCAGTCACCGGTCTGCCGGTCCTGGTGCCCGTAGACGATCCGGAGCACGTCTCGAAGCTCGTTCAGGTGGCCGGTGGCGGCGAGGAACTCGGCTGGACCCTGGCAGACGTCGCGGAGCCCCCATGCCGCCCCGCTGTACTGCTCCAGGCCGTGGGGAGTCGTGAAATGGATCATCGCGTCGTGGAGATACCAGCGCACCACATCGTTCAGACGGGCGAGGTCGTCCGCCCATCGCCCGGCCGCGCCCCCGAGGGTTGCCTGCCGCCCGAGCTCCGACCAGAACGTCGCTGACGCCGACTCAAGGTCGGCGTCGGGATCCGGTTCGTGGCCGTAGGCGCTCGCGACCTGCTCGGCTCGCCGAGCGTCGAGGACGCTGCCAGTCAGGGCGATCGAGAACCGGCTGATCGGCCGCGTCTTCACGACGACGACGGCGCCAGCGCGGTCGATCCCGTCTCCATGAAGGAGGCGGTCTCCGCCGATCGACTCGATCCGGTCGGCGTCGGGCGAAACGATGAAGAAGGTCGCCTCGGGGTACCGACGACCCATCCGCGTCTCGGGATCCGGGCGCAGCTCGACCCGCCCGCCGGAGGCGTCGACGACCATTCGCCCCGGCTGGTCGTCCTCGTTCTCGCCGAGGACGATCTGATGACTGACGAGAAGCTCGACGGGGCCGCCCGCGACGACGTCGACGGTCAGGCGGCAGACCGGGGCGTCGAGCGACGTCGTCACCCGGATCGCCAGCGTGAACCGGTCGTCGTCGTAGATCCAGCGCGCGCTGTTGGGGCCCATCTCGAAGGCCGACGGAAGGCCGAGCAGCTCGTCGCCCCGGTCGGTCCGCAGGACGATCCGCTGGCCGCTCGACTTGAGCACGTTGAGGGGATTCCGGCAGACGCCGAGGAGCTTGTTGAACGAGGGATTGCCGATCGTGACCTGCGAGCCGAAGACGCCGCACATCCAGGTCGTGACCGAGAGGCTGTCGTCGCTCGGGAGCACGTCCCGACCCGAGCGCATGATGTGGCCGGTCGGCCGCTCCATGACCAGCTCCTTGGCCTTCAGCACGACGTGCTGCTGGCGGCCGTGGAAGAAGGACAGCAGGGCTCCCCCGCGGCGCTCGACGTGGCGCCACTCCGAGCCGAAGAACCGCTCGAGATCGGCCTCGCCGAGATCGTGGCTCTCGAACAGGACGGGCGCGTCGAAGAATCCCGTTGAGCGCGGGCGTGGTGGCTCGTCGATCGTGACGGGTCGAAGGCTCCGGAACGCCATCCGGGCGGCGCGGCCGCGTCCGATGTCCGCCGTGCTCGTCGCGTCCGGGTGGTCGGCAAGGAACGCGCCGAAGAACGTGATCTCGCCGATCGCCCCGGGTTGGAGCGAAACCGCCCGCGACTGGAGCGTCGGCAGCGCGAACTCGTATTGATACGTCCGGTTCGGCAGCCGCCTGCGACCGAGGGCCACCGGGACGTTCGAGGCCTTGTAGGCCAGACCGTAGAACTGGAACCCGTCGGTGAGATACCCGACGGCCCCCTCGAGGCAGCCGTGCATGACCCACGGGAACGCCGTGCCCTGGGCCAGGTTCTGCCTCGAGCAGATCAGGAAGCCGAGGGCCTCATCCGGGAGGACGGTGTGATCGATGTACTGGCTGGTGTACAGCTCACTCGTCCGGACGGCCGCCTCGGTGGCGATGCCGAGATCCTGGGCGAGGACCAGATCGACGCTCAGGCGCCGTCCGGAGGCGTTGGCGAGCCGGATCGTCCAGAACCACGTCGGTTCGGTCGGGGCGAGGCGGAGGTTGCATACGTAATCGAGCCCGTCGACTGATCCCTCCCAGGTCGCGCCCTCATCGGATGCCCGGAAGCGGCTCGTCGACGCGGGCCCGAGCAGCGGGACCGACGTGACGCCGGCGCGGGTCCGCCGCCGGAGGTGGACGTTGCCGATGCCGCCCTCGAGCGGGCTGCCGAGGACCTGGTTGACCAGGATGTCACCGTGCCGGATCGCATGGACCGACCCGTTGTCGAGCAGGTCGATCGCCAGCCCGGCCGAGTTTCGCAGCCGAGCGGCGATGGCCGGCCGGCGGAACGAGGTGGCCGGGCCCCTGGCCGAACGGCTCAATCAGGTACGAGCTCGATGAGCGACATGGCGGGCATCGGCAGGTCGAACGCCAGCTCGAGGCGGCCGCCGTCGACCGCGACCGCGCGCGTTGGTCCGAGGGTCTCGAGCCGGTCGGCGGCCCGGAGACGCGCCCAGCCGTCGGCATCCGGCCAGTCGGGCCGTCCGACGTCTTCCCATGTCCGGACGATGTTCGAGTGGAGGGTGTCGACGCGGTGGTGTCGGAGCTGGTAGGTGGCGGCTCCCAGACCCCGGATCGTGAGGCTGATCGATCGATCGAGGGCGACCTCCCCGTCGGCCCTGGTCTGGTCGAGGGTGCCACTCCAGACCGCGATCGCGACCCGGCCGTCCGGATCGGCCGACGCCCACGCCTCGACGAGCGACGCGGCTCCGTCACCGTCCAGCTCGCAGGCAAGCTCGTCGTCGCCGAGCCGGTTCAGCATCGCGAGCGCCCAGAACCGCGGCTTGCGAAGATTGCCGATCGTGAGCAGGCCGAAGCCGCCGTGGAACAACGCCGGCGCCTCGCCAAGCTCGACGAAATGATCCGATGCGACCCAGTAGGCCAGGGCGTGGAGGCGGCCGGCCGCCGAGCGCATGCCCCGGGCGACGAGGGGCGCGGCCCAAGCGCTGTCGTTGATCGGCGCTCCGTGATGCGAGCTGACGCCCCACTCGGTCCACCACAGCGGCAGGTCGGGCCGCCCATAGCGAGCGACGATCGGACGGAGGTCGAGCGGGGCCATGCCGTAGGTGTGGGTCGAGATGAAGTCGATCGGGACCTCGTCCGCCCGGCAGTGTTCGAGGAGGTCGTCGATCCAGCCGGCCGCCGCCGTCGCCGGGCCGCCGACCCGGAACGTCGAGTCGACCGACTTCACGGCCCGGACGCTCGCGTCGTACAGCCGGAAGTAGTCGGACTGGGTGCCCGACCAGAACAGACCCAGGTTCGGCTCGTTCCAGATCTCGAAGGCCCAGCGGCGCACCTCGGCTCGACCGAAGCGGTCGGCGAGGTGGCTGACCAGGTCGCGGACCAGGTCCGTCCAGCGGTCCAGGTCGCGCGGCGGCGAGATGACTCCAGCGAAGCTGAACACGGTCGCCTCGGGCTCCGCCGCCAGGTCTCGCGGCATGAACGAGAGCTCGACGATCGGGCGCAGGCCGGTGTCGAGCAGGCGGGCAAGGACGTCGTCGACGAGCGCGAAGTCGTGGACCGGCCCCGTGTCCGTCTCGCGGTAGACGGCGAGCGAATCGTCGAGGATCGCGTGCGCCCGGACGGCCTCAACGCCGAGCTCGGTCCGGACGATCCGGAACGCCTCGGCCAGCTCGGCCCCGACGTCATGCCCGCCGGGACCGGGCCCGTGGCGGAGCAGCGCGAGGTGCTCGGATCCGATGATCGGGCGCCACGGCCGGGCGATCCGGCCGACGACATGTCCGGCGTCGACGTCGATCGCGACGGCCGCGTCCGCTCGCCCGGGACGCACGGCCACCGGTGGCGAGAGGATCCCGCCCTCGGTCTCGATCGTGGGCAGGCTCGAGACGGCGTACCACGCCTCCGCACCGAGCGCGCCGGTCGTGTCGAGGTACGGCCCGATCGGGACCGCCAGCAGGTCTCCGGTGTGCTGGTCGATGGGCGCGAATGGACCGTCCGCGGCCGGGCCCCGGTGGACGAGATAGCCGATCGCGCCATCGACCGGGGACCAGTCGACGGTGACGTGGCCGCGGCCCTGGACGGCCCGGACCCCCTCCGGTGGCGGGAGGGGGTCCGTCGGCGCCTCTCGATCGCGCTCGGTCGCCGCGCCGACCGTCGCGAACCAGGCGATCCGGGCCGAAGCGGCCAGGGTCACGGGTTCAGGTAGGCGGCGGCCGCGCTGCGCGGTCCGGCCCCGAACGTCTCCATGCCGATGATCGGTTGAAGGACCTTGCGGATCGCTTTCGTCGCGAATGCGTCGCGCAGCATGTCGTCCGCGAGGGCATTGCCGATCGAGGCCATGACGATCCCCTGGTCGAGCGAGAGGTAAGCGTCGGACACGGCGCCGGTGTCGACGTTGACCGAGTCGCGGAAGCCCCACTGGTCGTAGCTCGCGAAGTCCGACTTGATCGCGGCCAGGTTTGTCAGGGTCGCGTCGGGCGCCCAGCGCAGGGCGAGGAACGCGGCGTGCGGAGTGACGACCCCGTTCGTGAACGCGGAGGGCGGCGGCGTCGGCTTGGCGTCGCGACACCCGGCGAAGCCCGCGTCGGTGAACGTGCTGTCCTCGTTCGAGGGATAGCCTTCCGGATTCATCCCGATCCCGTCGACGCCGTAGGCGTTGTAGCCGCCCTCCGGGATGTTCGACGGCGAGAAGCCCCAGTAGCCATACCCCGCCACATCGAGCCCGTGGTGGATCTGGGCCGCAACGGTCAGGGGGTGGTTCACCGCCCAGCTTCGCGGGCCCCACTTCTCTTCAGGCACGAACAGCGCCGGCATCAGGGCCTCGAACATGCTCCCGCCCCAACCGGGGACGACCTTGAAGTCCGCGTACGGGTAGGCGCCCTCGAAGACGTTGACGCCGAGGTAGGTCCGGTTGACGCCAATCGGCTTGGTCTCCTGCCAGCTCCAGTCGCAGACGGGGCCATCGGGGAAGGTCCGCCACGCGCCGAAGTACTCCTTGGCGGGCAGCTCGCCCTTGGCGATCCCGATGTAGCTCGCGATCCGGCTCTCGCTGACGATCGTGTCGTAGCAGCACGGCGACTCGCCCGTGTCGGGCACGACGTGGAAGGCGATGCGATTGACGGCGGGCCGGTAGTAGAAGCCGAAGTCCATGCTCTCAAAGAGCGCGCCGGCCCGGGCCGAGACCTCCGGGACGGTGTTCCGGACGACCTGCAGGGCGGCCGCCAGCCAGCCGTTGTCGACCGAGGACAGGATCGGGGTCATTGGGTCTCCGGTCGCCGGCCAGACCGTCAGCTTCGACCCGTCGCGGTGGTCGTACCAGTTGTAGAACTGGCCGCTCGCCTGATGGCGCTCCATCGTCTCGAGCGTCCCGATCGTCTGCTCGGTGCGCCGGACGGCCTCGGCATGGCCGATGATCCCGAGCCGTTCGGCGACGACGGTGCTCCAGAGGTAGGCACCGATGTTCGTCGTGGAGGTCTGGACACTGCGCGTGCCGTCCGAGCTGAG
>DATAIW010000281.1:0-5051 GCA_036262455.1 Candidatus Limnocylindrales bacterium
CGCCTCGTCACCCGTGTCGATGATCGCGATCTCGGCGTCGTTGGGCACCGTGGCCCCTTCCTCGGCCAGGATCTCCGTGAGGATGCCCTCGAACGGCGACGGGACCTCGGCGTTGACCTTGTCGGTGATGACCTCGAGGAGCGGCTCGTACTTCTCGACCGTGTCACCGACCTGCTTGAGCCACTTGCCGACCGTCCCCTCGGCGACGCTCTCACCGAGCTGGGGCATCGTCACCTTGGCCACTCTGTCGTTCCTCCGGGTCGCCGGGCGGATCGTGCCCGCCATCGCGTTGTTCGGCGCCTAGTGTCGCGCATCGAGCCGGGAAGCGCCGTGCGGCAGCGCCCGTTGGCAGACTCGGCCGATGCTCCGCCCATTCCGCCAGGTCGACGTCTTCACCTCCGAGCCCTACCGCGGCAACCCGGTCGCGGTCGTCCACGACGCTGACGGCATCGACGAGGCGACGATGCTTCGCTTCGCCCAGTGGACGAATCTCTCGGAGACGACCTTCCTGCTTCCGCCGACGACACCTGGCGCCGACGATCGGGTCCGCATCTTCACTCCGATCTCGGAGTTCCAGTTCGCCGGCCATCCGACGCTCGGGACGTGCCACGCCTGGCTCGAGGCCGGCGGGGTTCCCCGTGACCCGGCGGCGATCTTCCAGGAGTGTGGCTCCGGACTCATCCGGATCCGGCGGTGAGTCAGGATGATCGCCCGCAGACGGGCATGGATCGCGTCGAACTCCGGCCGGGCCGATCGCGAACGGGGTCGCGTAGGCCCCAGAGGACGCCGGCCAACGTCGAGACGGGGAACAAGATCGGGTCGAAGCCGCCGACCACGAACAGCACGCCGATGACGGCGCCGAGCGGGGCACCGCCAACGTTCGCGCCGACCATCAGTACGCCGCGAGCTTGCGGATGCCGTCGGCGATCTTCTCGGGGTTGACCATGAACCAGTCCTCGAGGACGTGGTTGTAGGGCACCCCCGGGACGTCCGGCCCGGCGATCCGCGTCACCGGCCCGTCGAGATAGTCGAACGCCTCCTCGCCGATCGTGGCGGCGACCTCCGCCCCGTACCCGCCGAACCGGTTGTCCTCGTAGACGACGAGGCACTTGCCGGTCTTCCGCACGGAGTCGAGCACGGTCTCCTTGTCGAGCGGCCGGAGCGTCCGCAGGTCGACGACCTCAACGCTGATCCCGTCGTCGGCGACGCGGTCCGCGGCCTCGAGAGCGTAATGGGCCATCAGGCCGTAGGCGATGACCGTGACCTGGGTCCCCGGGCGGGTGATCTGGGCGCGGCCCAGCGGAACCGTGTACTCGCCGTCGGGGACGTCGCCGCGCACGCTCCGGTACATCTTCTTGTGCTCGAAGAAGAGAACGGGATCGTCGTCGCGGATGCAGCTCCGGAGGAGGCCCTTGGCGTCGTACGGGGTCGACGGGATGACAACCTTGAGGCCCGGGACGTGGGTGTAGAACGCCTCGACCGACTGCGAGTGATAGAGGGCGCCGTGGACGCCGCCGCCGTACGGCGCGCGGACGACCATCGGCGCCGAATAGCCGTTGTTCGAGCGATAGCGGAGGCGCGCCGCCTCCGAGACGAGCTGGTTGAACGCGGGATGGATGAAGTCGGCGAACTGGATCTCGGCGACCGGCCGGAGCCCGCCGATCGCGGCCCCGATCGAGGTCCCGATGATCTGGCTCTCGGTCAGCGGGGTATCGATGACCCGGTCGTCACCGAACTCGGCCCACAGGCCATCGGTCACGAGGAAGACGCCGCCCTTCTTGCCGACGTCCTCGCCGAGGATGATGACGTTCTCGTCGCGGGCCATCTCATCGCGGAGACCGTCGCGGATCGCCTCGATGAACGTCTTGAGGGCCATCAGGCCACCAGCCCGGCGCGGGTGATGTCCGCCAGGCATTGATTCCAGACCGAGGCCGATGGTTTCGGTCGCTTGGGGTTGCCAACGGGCCGATTCGAGGCCGAATGATGCCGGTCGCGCATCAATTCGACCGCAGACGACGCCGCGGACGACCTTCGCATCGAAAACAATGCCTGTGAGACATCGGGCTCGTGGTGGGATACGCCTTGGACGGCCATCAGTGCGCGCCCTCTCCGGCCGGCATTGAGGCATCGGTTGCCGGAGCGGCGGCATCGGTTGCCGGAGCGGCGGCATCGCCCAGTCCCCACGGCGGCGGCATCTCGGAGGGCCAGTCCTCGGCGTAGACCCACTTCATTGCGGTCGACGGGTCCGGATCCGGCTGGGATTCGGCGTACTCCGTCGCGTCGTGGACTGCCTCCTTGATCGCGGCGTCGATGCGCTCCTCGGCCTCCTCGGTCAGGACGCCGGCCTCGACGAGCTGGGCCCGGAACTTCGGCACAGGGTCCAGGGATTTGTCCGCCGCGAGCTCCTCCGCGGAGCGGTACTTCGTTTGCTGGTCGTCGCTCGAATGGCCGGTCAGGCGGGTGACCTTGGCCTCGATGAGCGTCGGGCCATCGCCGGCGCGGGCGCGCGCCACCGCCTCGCGGGCGGCCGCGTAGCAGGCCAGGACGTCCGAACCGTCGACGGTCACCCCGGGGATCCCGTAGCCAGCCGCCCGCTGGGCGACCGACGACCCTGCCACCTGGCGGGCCAACGGCACCGAGATGGCATAGCCGTTGTTCTCGACGATGAAGATGAACGGCAACTGGTGGATCGCGGCGAAGTTCAGCCCTTCATGGACCTCGCCCTGATTCGACGATCCCTCGCCCATGATGGTCAGCGCGACCTGGCCGGTCTTGCGGATCTTCGCCGCCAGCGCCAGGCCAACCGCGTGGAGGAGCTGGGTCGCGACCGGCGACGACACCGACACGAGGTTGTGCTCGTGAGAGCCGTAGTGACCGGGCATCTGGCGACCGCCCGACGACGGATCCGACGCCGTCGCGTACTGGGCGGTCATGATGTCGCGGGCGCTCATCCCGAAGCTCAGGCAGGTCGCGATCGAGCGGTAGTAGGGGGCGATCCAGTCCTTGCCCTTCTGGAGCGCCCAGGTGATCCCGACCTGCGCCCCTTCATGGCCCTGGCCGCTGATCACGAACGGAATACGCCCCGCGCGGTTGAGGATCCACATCCGCTCGTCGACGGCGCGCGCAAGGGCGACCAAGCGGTACATCTCGAGCAGGTCGTCGGTGGTCAGGCCGAGGTCGGCGCCGAGCGGCGCCGCGGGCGACGTGCCGGAGCGCTCGGTCACGGCCATCAGAAGTTGATCGACCGACCGTCGACCGCCATCGCCGCCTCGCCGAGGATCTCCGACAGCGTCGGATGAGCGTGCGTCGCTCCGCCGATCTCCCACGGCGTCGCCTCGAGCTCGAACGCCACCGACGCCTCGGCGATCAGGTCGGTCGCATGCGGCCCGATCAGGTGGATGCCGAGAGTCTCGTCGGTCTCCTTGTCGGCGATGATCTTGGCAAAGCCCTCGTACTCGCCGCCGATGATCGCCTTGGCGATGGCCTGGAACGGGACCTTGCCGACCTTGATCGGCCGACCGCGCTCCTCGGCCTGCTGCTGGGTCAGCCCGATCGAGGCGATCTCCGGCCGGCAGTAGGTCGCCCGCGGCTGCTTCACGTAGTCGATCGGGTGGACGTCCTTGTCGCCGGCGATGATGTGGGCGGCGACGATCCCTTCGTGCGCGGCGGTATGAGCGAGCATCAGGCCACCGACGACGTCGCCGATCGCGTAGACGTGCTGCTCCTTGGTCCGCATCCGGCCGTCGACCTTGATGAAGCCCTTCTCGACCTCGACCTTCGTCGTCTCCAGCCCGATCTCCTCGACGTTGGTCGCCCGCCCGGTGGCGACGAGGAGCTGCTCGGCGCGCAGCTCCGTGGGCTCCTTGCCCTCCGGCCCGACCGCCAGGCAGATCCCGTCCTTCGTCACCTCGACCTTGGTCGAGTCGAAGCGGGCGTTCGTCATCACGGTCATGCCGCGCCGGGTGAAGCTCCGCTCGAGGGCCTGGCTGACCTCGCGATCCTCGAGCGGCACGATCTGCGGGAAGTACTCGAGCAGCGTCACCTTCGTCCCGAGGTCGTGGTACATCGAGGCGAACTCGCAGCCGACCGCGCCCGCCCCGACGATCACGATGTCCTTCGGGATGGTCGTCGAGCGGAGGACGTCGTCGCTCGTCAGGATCCGCTCGCCGTCCGGGGTCAGGCCGGGCAGGGACTTCACCCGGGAGCCCGTGGCGAGGATGATGTCGGTCGCCTGGAGGACCCGGTCGCCGCCGCCGCCGGGCGTTCCGTCCTCGCCGGGCTGAGTGACCCGGACCTTGTTCGGGCCCTCGAGGCGGCCACGACCGGCGACCCACGTCACCTTGTTCTTGTCGATCAGGGTCTTGAGACCCGTCCACATCCGCTTCACGACCTGGTCCTTGCGGGCCGCCACCTGGACGTAGTCGATGCCCGTTTCGCCCGGGATCGTCAGGCCGTATTCCTTGGCATGGCGGACGTGCTCGACGAAGCCGGCCGACTCGAGCAGCGCCTTCGTCGGGATGCAGCCGCGGTGGAGACAGGTCCCACCGATCTTGTCCTCGTCGACGAGAGCGACCTTCAGCCCCAGCTGGGCCGCCCGGAATGCCGCCGTGTAGCCGCCGGTGCCCGCGCCGAGCACGACGAGATCGAAGTCATTGGACGAACCTACGGCCATGGGATCAGTGCGCCTCGCGGGCCACGGTCCGGCGCCCTCGGGGCGCTCGGGTGGGCGGGTGGATCGTGTGCGCCGATGGTACGCGGGCCCTCGCAAAGCCCGCAACCGGACCCCGGGGGCGGCAGTGCTAGACTCGCCGCCAATCGGCCCGGTTCTGCTGCATCCGCGGAGCGACATGGACGGCGCGACTCTTCTCCTCGATCTCGCGCTCATCGTCGGGGCCTACCTGTGTGGCTCGATCCCGATGGGCGTCGTCATCGCCCGGTTGACCGGCGGGGTGGATCCGCGGACCGTCGGGTCGGGGCGAACCGGCGGCACGAACGCGCTGCGGGCGCTCGGGCGAAAGCGGGCGGGGATCGTCGTTACCGGCGACCTGCTC
>DATAIW010000282.1:0-4731 GCA_036262455.1 Candidatus Limnocylindrales bacterium
GGCGACGGCGCGACCATCGGTTTCGCCGGGGTCGGCGTCACGGGGGTCTCCGGATCGCCCTTCGCGGCGACGGACGCCGAGGCGGCGCTCGTGGGCCAGCCGCCATCCGAGGCGGTGTTCCGGGCCGCCGGCCAGGCCGCCGCCGCGATGAGCCAGCCCGTCTCCGACCTCCGCGGCCCCGTCGACTACAAGCGGGCCATGGTCGCCGAGCTCACCGTTCGATCGCTGCGCCTCGCGGTCGAGCGCGCCCTCGCCCACGCATAGCGGGAGCCGACGACGATGACCACCCATCCTCGGGCCAATGGCCTCGCGGAGCTCAGCCTTGGACCTCGGAGCG
The DNA here is from genome assembly GCA_036262455.1 of Candidatus Limnocylindrales bacterium. Taxonomy (GTDB): domain Bacteria; phylum Chloroflexota; class Limnocylindria; order Limnocylindrales; family CSP1-4; genus CF-46. The sequence continues at coordinate 338 of DATAIW010000282.1, forward strand.
GGGAGATGAGAATCCGATGACCACCCAGCACGTTGCCATGACGGTCAACGGCGAGAAGCGGGAGGCCGACGTCGAGCCGCGCCTCCTCCTCGTCCACCTCCTCCGTGACGTCTTCCTCCTGACCGGCACCCATATCGGCTGCGACACGAGCAACTGCGGCGCGTGCACCGTCCACGTCAACGGCCAGAGCGCCAAGTCGTGCACGATGCTTGCGGTCCAGGCGGACGGCGCCGAGATCAAGACGATCGAGGGCATGGCCGACGGGGCCAAGCTCCACCCGCTCCAGCAGGCGTTCTGGGACCAGCACGGCCTCCAGTGCGGGTTCTGCACGCCGGGCATGATCATGCAGGCGGCCTGGTTCCTGGGCGAGAACCCGGACCCGTCAGAGACCGAGATCCGCGCCGGGATCGCCGGCAATCTCTGTCGCTGCACGGGCTACGTGAACATCGTGAAATCGATCCAGCAGGTCGCGGGCACCCTCGCCGAGGGCGCGTCCGCACCGGTCGTTGCCGCCGCGACGACCGAAGGCCAGGCCGTCTCGGCTGAACCGGCCGCGGCCGGCTGAGCGGGGAGACATCCGATGACCACCGAGACGCCGCTCCAGACCACCCCCGAAGTCGGGGGCATGGGCCATTCCGTCAAGCGCAAGGAGGATCCGCGGTTCATCCGCGGCCAGGGCAAATACATCGACGATCTGGTCCTGCCGGGCATGCTCTGGCTCGACATCGTCCGGAGCCCGTATGCCCACGCGAAGATCAAGGGGATCGACGCCAGCGAAGCGTTGAAGGTCCCGGGGGTGGCGGCCGTGATCACGGGCGCCGACCTCGAGAAGGCCGGTCTCCACTGGATGCCGACCCTCGCCGGCGACCGCCAGATGGTCCTGCCGACCGACACGGTCATGTACCAGGCCCAGGAAGTGGCCGCCGTCGTCGCCACCTCGCGCTACGCGGCAGCCGACGGCGTCGCCGCGGTCCTTGTCGACTACGAGCCCCTCGAGGTGATCGTCGATCCGTTCAAGGCGCTCGAGGAAGGCGCGATGGTCCTTCGCCCGGACCGGGCGGCGGACAAGCAGACCAACCGCATCTGGCACTGGGAATCCGGCGACAAGGCCAAGGCCGACGCGGCCCTCGCGGCGGCGGACGTCCGGATCGAGGAGGATATCTACATCCCCCGGATCCACGTCGCCTCGATCGAGACGTGCGGCTGCGTCGCCGACTGGGACGCCACGAACGGTCACCTCGACCTGCACATGACGAGCCAGGCGCCGCACGCCATCCGGACGGTGCTCGCGCTCGTCTCGGGCCTTCCGGAGCACCAGATCCGGGTCAAGACCCACGACATCGGCGGCGGGTTCGGGGGCAAGGTGCCGGTGTATCCCGGGTACGTCCTCGCGGTCGTCGCCAGCCTGACCACCGGCAAGCCGGTGAAGTGGATCGAGGATCGCTCGGAGAACCTCCAGGCCGATTCGTTCGCCCGCGACTACCACATCCACGCCGAGCTCGCGGCCACCAAGGAAGGCAAGATCACCGGCCTCAAGGTCCGCACGATCGCCGATCACGGCTACACCGATGCCGCCGCCGACCCCTCGAAGTTCCCGGCCGGGCTGTTCAACGTGATCACCGGTTCCTACGACTTCCAGAACTGCTTCGTCGAGGTCGACGGCGTCTACACGAACAAGCCGCCGGGAGGCGTGGCCTACCGCTGCTCGTTCCGGGTGACCGAGGCGGTCCACGCGATCGAGCGGATGGTCGACATCCTCGCCCACGACATCGGCAAGGACCCGGCCCAGCTCCGGATGGAGAACTTCATCCAGCCCGAGCAGTTCCCCTACAAGACGCCGACCGGCTGGTCGTACGATTCGGGGAACTACCCGGCCGCGCTCCAGAAAGCGATGGACATCATCGACTACGCCGGGCTGCGCAAGGAGCAGGCGGAGAAGCTGGCCAAGGGCGAGCTGATGGGGATCGGGATCAGCAGCTTCACCGAGATCGTCGGCGCGGGCCCGTCCCACGACTTCGACATCCTCGGGATCAAGATGTTCGACTCCTGCGAGATCCGGGTCCACCCGACCGGCAAGGTCATCGCCCGGCTCGGCGTCCAGAGCCAGGGCCAGGGCCACGAGACGACCTTCGCCCAGATCATCGCCGAGGAGCTCGGCTTCCCCGTCGCCGACATCAAGATCGAGGAAGGCGACACCGACACCGCGCCCTACGGGCTCGGGACGTATGCGTCGCGCTCGACGCCGGTCGCCGGCGCGGCCACGGCGATCGCCGCCCGCAAGATCAAGGAGAAGGCCCGCCACATCGCCGCCCACCTGCTGGAATGCAGCGCCGACGACCTCGAGTGGACCAACGGGAAGTGGAGCGTCAAGGGCTCGCCCGACCGGTTCAAGACGATCCAGGAGATCGCGTTCGCGGCCTACACGAACCATCCGGCCGGGATGGAGGCCGGGCTCGAGGCGGTCGACTACTACGACCCGCCGAACCTGACGTTCCCGTTCGGCTCGTACATCTGCGTCGTCGACATCGACAAGGGCACCGGCGAGGTCCACGTCCGGCGATTCGTCGCGATCGACGACTGCGGCAACATCATCAACCCGATGATCGTTGACGGCCAGATCCACGGCGGCCTGACGATGGGCCTCGCCCCGGCGCTCTACGAGCAGATCACGTACGACGAGCAGGGCAACAACCTCGCCGGGACGTTCATGGACTACCTCCTCCCGACAGCGGTCGAGACGCCCGCCTGGGAGGTCGGCAAGACGACGACGCCGTCGCCGCACCACCCGATCGGGGCGAAGGGGGTCGGGGAGTCGGCGACCGTCGGCGCCCCGCCGGCGATCGCCAACGCCGTCGTCGACGCCCTCTGGCACCTCGGCGTACGGAACATCGACATCCCGATCACCCCGCAGAAGGTCTGGGCGATCCTTCACGAGAAGGGCATCTCCTGATCGTGCCGCCGGTCTCACCGATCCGAGCCGCCGTCGCCGTCGGAACGCCCAGCGTTCCTGGCGGCGAACGGCGGGCCAGCCTCGTCGTCGACGTGGGACGAACGATCAGTGTTCAATCCGAGGCGCGGAACCGGTGAGCCGCAGCATCTTTGCCCGGGCGGCCGACCTCGAGGCGGCCGGTCGCCCGTTCGTCGTCGCGACGGTCGTCGCGGTGGCCCGACCGACATCGGCCCGCCCTGGTGCGACCGGGATCGTTCACCCGGACGGAACGATCGAGGGCTGGGTCGGAGGCAGCTGCGCCCAGCCGGTCGTCGTCCGCGAGGCGCTCCATGCCCTCGCCGACGGCCAGCCGCGGCTGCTCCGCCTATCGAAGGACAATCCGGCGGAGGGCCGCCGGGCCGACGGGATCGTCGAGCTCGTCATGACCTGCCACTCCGGTGGCACCCTGGAGATCTACGTGGAACCGCATCTGCCCGCGCCGCTCCTGTGGATCGCCGGGACGACACCGATCGCCGGCGCGCTGGCCGCCCTCGGTGCGGTGTCCGGCTGGCGGGTCTCGGTGTTCGATCCGGTCGCCATCGGAGAGGATTACCCGGCCGCCGAGCGGGTCAGCCAGGAGACGGCCCTCGGGCGGGTCGATCCCGAGGCCAGCCCGTACCTCGTCGTCGCGACCCAGGGCGTCTGGGACGAGGAGGCCCTCGCTGCCGGACTCCGCCGCAACGCCTCGTACGTCGGCCTCGTCGCCTCGCCGACGCGAGCGAATGTCGTCCGCCAGTGGCTCCGCGTGGAAACCGGTCTTGCCGACGAGCGGCTCGCCGCCCTGCGCGCCCCGGCCGGGATGGACATCGGGGCCGAGACGGCCGCGGAGATCGCCGTCTCGATCCTCGCCGAGCTCGTCCAGGTGCGCCGCGGCCGGGCGGACTTCGTCGCGGCGCCCGGCCCCGCGACCCTCGCCGGGTTCCCCGACGGCGCGGGCGTCACCCCGCTCCAACCGGTCGTTGACGATATCGTCCTGCTCGACCCGGTCTGCGGGATGACGGTCGATCGGGCGACGGCGCGTCACCTCGCCGAGCATGACGGGACGGTCTACGCGTTCTGCTCGATCGGCTGCCGGACCCGGTTCATCAAGGATCCGCCAGGCTTCCTCGCGGCGCCCGGCACGGCCGGGATGGCGACCACCGAATCCGACGCGCCGGTATCATCGGACGCCTGACCGGGCAGGCGCCCCGGTTGCCACTCCCGCCGGCTCAGCCGGCGTCTCGCTGATCCGGAGGTCCGCATGAAGTTCGCCGGAACGGTCGACATCGCCGCGCCCCGCGCCAAGGTCTGGGCGTTCGTCATCGATCCGAACCAGGTCGGCCAGTGCGGCCCCGGCGTCGAGTCGATCGAGGTCATCGATGACACCCATTTCAAGGCGACCGCCAAGGTCGGGATCGGGTTCATC
>DATAIW010000283.1:0-2768 GCA_036262455.1 Candidatus Limnocylindrales bacterium
GGCTGATCACCCACCGCGACGGACCGGTTCGCCCGGGGCCGGGCAGTTCGGTGCCGACACCCGACACCGAGCCACCCCTCGATCTCGAGCCGCGCCGGACGTTCTAGGCCGCCGGGCAGCAGCGGCGCCGGCGGCGGCATCGGCGGCGCGCTGCTGTTCGGCGCGATCGTCGGGATCATGGTCCTGGTCGCCCTCTGGATGCGCCGGACGCCCCCGCCCGACGGCCAGATCGGCGAAACGCGGACGATCGATCCGAGCGGGGACGGGATCGCGCCGCGCCGGCGGTGGCACCGTTTCGGCCGGCGGCCCGCGCCGACCACCGCCGTCGCGGCCTACGTCGCCCTCGTCGGCGACCTCGATCGCCACCCCAACGTCCGTCGCGAGCCGGCCGAGACCCCCGCGGCCCACGCCGCCCGGCTCCGGGCCGATGGCCTTGCCGAGTTGTCCCTCGATCTGCTTGCCGCCGACTATGCCCTCGCCCGCTATGCCGGCGTGACGCTGCCGGAGCGCGAGGATCGGCGGGCCGTCGGGCGCTGGCGGGGGCTCCGCCGACGGCTGATCACCCACCGCGACGGACCGGTTCGCCCGGGGCCGGGCAGTTCGGTGCCGACACCCGACACCGAGCCACCCCTCGATCTCGAGCCGCGCCGGACGTTCTAGGCCGCCGGGCGGCAGCGGCGCCGCCGGCGGCATCGGCGCCGCCAGGCGTCAGGCGGCGAGTCGCGTCGCCAACGCTCGCCGATCGGCCGCCCGGAACCAGATCCAGTACAGGCCGGTCGCGATCGAATAGAGGGTGATGATCGTCACGAAGTTGACGGTATAGCCCGCTTCGAACCCGAGGACGGCCTGGAGCACCGCGTACCACGTTCCGCCGATCACCCAGCCGATCTGCCAGAGGACGCTCATCGCGGCCGACAGGCTGGCCCGCTCGGCAGGCGTCACCTGCTCCATCGCGAACGCGGTGAAGATCGGGTTGCCGGCGTTCATCAGCGAATTGCGGACGGCCATCGCGAGGATCACCAGCCAGATCAGGGGCGAGAAGCCGAGGACGGCCAGGAACGGGATGCTCGCTGCCTGGACGATCACGACCGAGGTGATCTGGCCGAACCGCCGGGCAAGCGTCGGTTGGGCGAGGATCGCGGCCACGGTCCCGAGGCTCGTGAAGGCGAAGACGGCATTCAGCGAGGTGAGGTCGAGCCCGAACTTGCGCTGGATGAAGATGTTCAGGAACGGGATGACCTGGCCGGCCCCGATCGAGATCAGCAGGCCCGGGAAGAGGAGCCGGGCGAAGCGCCCCCGGTCGCGGATCACGATCCCGAGCCGAGCCCGCGACCGCCGCGGGTCCGGCGGGAAGGCCGCTGGCTCGCCGAGTCCGACGAGGCGCGGCCCGGCGGCGACCCGCGGCCGATCGTCGGTCAGGAGGGCAACGATGGCCAGCGACGCGACCAGGAGGACGACCATGACGACGAGGATCACGCGGTAGGTGCCCGGTCCCTTCGGATCGAGACCGATGAGCGACGCGATCGCGGCCGCGCCCACCGCGCCGAGCACGGCCGCCACGACGTTCGTGACGTTCTGGATCGCGAACTGGGCGGCGAACAGCTCGTTGCGATGCTCGGGCTCGCTGTGCTCGGTCAGGAACGGGGCCTGGACGACCTGGAGCGACTGCTGGCCGACGGACCACAGGGCGGCAAAGACGACAATCAGCGCCAGGGCCTGAGTCAGCAGCAGCCCGACGAGGCCGACGAGGCAGACCGCGATGCCGGCGGCGATGATCGTCCGCCGCCCGAAGCGATCCGAGGCGGCGCTGGCCGGGAAGGCCACGGCGGCGCCGGCGATCGAGGCGATCGTCGAGACGACCCCGATCGTCGCCGTCGACAGCCCGAGCGACGCGAGGTACAGGTTGAAGTCGATCCAGTAGAGGCTGAGCGCAGCGCCTGCGACGAAGGTCATGACGAGGAACAGGCGCGCGTCGCGACGGAAGCGGCGGACCCCCCGGAAGGCCGCCCACGGCCCCCTCGATTGTGTCCTCACCGGGCCCGGGCCCCGACCCGGACGATCAAACCGCACGCAGCCACTCCTCGGGCGCCGTCGATCGGGCATGTCGACATCGGCGCCGAGCGAAGTATGCCCGTCGCCCGCGAGCCGGCCGCACCCGGAACGGCCGCGGCGAGACGCGGGCGAGACGCGGGCGAGACGCGGGCGAGACGAGGGCGAGACGCGGGCCCGCCAGCATTCCTCGATCACGCTGGAGGGGACATGCGGAAGTCCACGTCCGGGTCGTCGTCGGTGACGGTCCTGCGTCAGATCGAGACAACCTCGCCGTTTCGCGGCCTCGGCCGACTCCCGGACGAGTGGCGGTCGGAACTGCTCGCTCTCGGCGACGAGGACCTGGGTCGGGCGATCACGATCCTGCTGCACCACGCGGCAGCCCTGCCGTCCGCAGCCGCGGCGGGCGCGTCCGAGGCGATCGACGAGCTGGTCGGCGGAGGTCCCATCGACCGCCTGCGGCCCGGGCTCGATCCGGCTGACCTCGTCGCGGTCTTCGCGGCCATCAGTCGGGACGCCAGCCGGCAGGACCTCACCCGCGTCGTCGTCCGGCTCCTGCAGCTGTTCGATCCCGACGACGTCCTCGCGGTGGTCGGGGTCGACGCGCGATCGCTCGACCTCCGCGCCCGGTTGAGCGGAGAGTTCGCCCAGGCAGCGATGGCGCCGCCACCCGACGACAAACCGCATTCACGCGGCATCGACTTCGACCAGTTCGGGGA
>DATAIW010000284.1:0-12783 GCA_036262455.1 Candidatus Limnocylindrales bacterium
GTAGCCGCCGGAGATGAGCTTGGCCTCGCCCTCTCGCTCCGAGAGGATCTTCAGAGCGCCGTCGAGGTCCGCTGGCCGGACGTAATCGAAAGGTGCCGGAATCATGCGCGACCGTCCTCCTCCGCCCCGGCGTCGGGGCGAGCCATGGCCCGTCAGTGCGAGGCGACGGGCTGAATTCGCGACGATCGGGCCGGCGGAGAGATCGGCGGCGGCGTCCTTGCCGTGAGCTCACCCGGGGGTCCGCTGCTCCGAAGTGTGATCGCTGCCCGGGTGCGGGTCAACCGGCCCTGAGCGCGGCCGGGTACGGGCCGTGGCGCCGGGTCCTGGCGGCCGGCCGTCGCGCCGCGCCCCGCCCGCACCTTGCCAGATTGCCACCGGTGGAACGTTGGGCGCGTTCCGTCGACCCCGGCGACCACGAATTGCCCCGGAGCGCCCTGCGCTGAGCGTGGAACGGGCCATTCCGCGGCCCTCCCGGTCCTCGTCGCGACTCCGAGGGCCGTCGCACCTGACCTAACGTTCCGGGGATGGCAATTTGGCCGGATCGGCGCCTTGCCGGGGCGCCCGTCGCGCGACGCACCCGGTCACGGCCCGGCGAAGATCACCTCGAGCAGCTCGAGCTCGGCGGTCCGATGGAGTGTCGAGACCGCGGCGCACGACGGGCAGACGGCCACGGACCCCGCCAGATCGTCGTGACCGAGCGCCCCGTCGAACCCGCAGCCGCACGAAAGCTCGATGTCGAACGGCTCGGCCTCGAGGCGCGCGCCGGCCAGGCTGCCGCCGTCGGTCAGCATCCGGAATGCCTGCTCGAGCGCCTCTGGCGGAATCGTGGTCGCGTGCCGGACGCGGACCACGTCGACCCGCCGGCCGGCCGCCTGCTGCTCGCAGATCTCGACCAGCTCGGCCACGAGGGACACCTCATGCACGGCCGTGCTCCGCGGTCGTCGACGCCGGCTCCACGATCGCGGCCGTCGCCGGCACCGCCCCGCCGCGCTCGGCGACCAGCCTGGCGACCGTGGCCGCGACGTCCGGCAGCGCGGCCTCGACGACGGGCGACAGGCGATCCCCCGCCGCATCCGAGGCCACGCCAACGCTGACGGCGACGGCATCCGGCGCCCGACTGTACAGGTCGCGGGACAGGGCGATCAACACCGACGGATCGACGTGATGGGACCACGACAGCGTGGCGTCCGTCGCCGCCTCCACCGGCTCGACCGACAGAGCTCCGGCGGGACCGCGGCTGGCGTCGACGAAGACGACGAAGGCGGCGCGGCTGATGTCGAGGGCCAGCTCCGGGGTCAGCTGGTGGCGCTGGAGGACCGTCGCGCCGGCCAGACGCGGGTCGGCGGCGAGGCGCTCGGCGGCGTGCCAGCCAAGGCCGTCGTCGGTCCGGAGCGCGTTGCCATAGCCGATGACGAGGACGTCCCGCATCACCGCCGCAGCTCGTCGAGGATCGCCCCGTCCGGCCCGATGAGCTGGAGGTGGAGGGCCATCTCGCCGAGGGCATGGGTCGAGCAGGACAGGCACGGGTCGTAGCAGCGGATGACCGCCTCGACGCGGTTGAGCATCCCCTCGGTCAGGGCTGCGCTCTTGACGTAGCGCTGGGCGACCTGCTTGACGCTGCGGTTCATCGCGAGGTTGTTGTGGCCGGTCGCGATCACGAGGTTCGCCCACTGGACGATCCCGTCGTCGTCGACCTTGTAGTGATGGATCAGCGTCCCACGCGGCGCCTCGGAGACGCCGATCCCCTCGTTCCGGTTGATGCCGCCCGTCGACCGCACCCGCGGCGACAGGATGTCCTCGCCACGGAGCAGCTCGTCGATCTTCTCGATGCAGTGGAGGGTGTCGATCAGTCGGGCGTAGTGGTAGTGGAAGGAGCTGGCGGGCACCCGGCCGAGCCGGCGACGGAACTCGTCGAGCTCGAGGTCGGCCCGCGGCGTGCCCATCTGGGCGGCGACGATCACGCGGGCGAGCGGCCCCACCCGGTAGACCCCGTCGGGATAGCCGAGCGTCTTCCAGTAGACCGACTTCAGGTAGGACCACGGCTCGACGGCCTCGCCGAGGTACTCCTGGTACGTTCGCGGGTCGATCCGATCGGCGAGGAGGTGGCCGTCGGCATCCATGACCCGGAGGAGCCCGTCGTAATAGTCGACGTTGCCGTCCTGGTCGACGAGGCCCATGAAGGCGGATCGGAACGACCCGAAGACGGCCGCCTCCTCCTCCCACGAGGTGAGCTCGGACTTGTACCAGGCGAGGGCCCGCTCGACCGCGGCGATCGCCTCCGGGATCGTCGAGAGGATCCGGTCGCGCGTCTCGGCTCCGAGCGGGGCATCGACGCCGCCCGGCACGACCCAGGACGGGTGGATCCGCTTGCCGCCGAGCCACTCGATGATCTGCTGGCCGAAGCGCCGGACGCCGATGCCGTCGCGGGCCAGGCCGGGGTTCGCCTTGGCAACCCCGAGGATGTTCCGGCTGGCCACCTCGCCATCGAACCCGAAGAGCAGGTCGGGCGACGAGAGGTGGAAGAAGCTCAGGGCGTTCGACTGGACCATCTGGGCGAGGTTCATGATCCGGCGCAGGTCCGCTCCGGTCGGTGGCGGCTCGACCGCCATGATCTCGTCGCAGGCCCTCGACGAGGCGATCAGGTGGCTGACCGGGCAGATCCCGCAGATCCGGGCCATGATCGATGGCATCTCGTGGACCGGCCGGCCCTGGACCATCCGTTCGAACCCACGGAACTGGGTCACGTGGAACTGGGCGTCGGTCACCTCGCCACGGTCGTCGAGGTGGATCGTGACCTTCGAGTGGCCCTCGATGCGGGTGATCGGATCAATGACGATCTGGCTGGTCACGCGTGAGTCCTCAACGGCCGAAACGGGCGCCGTGCGCTGCGGGGGTGCGTCCCTCGAGCAGGTCCACGAGCGACTGGTGGATGAGATCGGCCGACGGCGGGCAACCCGGCAGGAAGACGTCCACGGTCACGACGCGGTGGACGGGTCGGGCGGTCGGCAGCAGGGCCGGCACGACATCGAGGGGGATCCCAGGGTTGAGCGTCACGTTCTCGATGTAGGCCCGCTCGAGGAGCGGCCGGACGCCGATCGGGTTGCGCATGCCCGGGACGTTGGCCGTGACGGCGCAGTCGCCGAACGAGACGAGCGTCTTCGTCCGCTCCCGGACCATCCTGATCTTGTGGAGGTCCTCCTCGCTCGAGACGGCGCCCTCGACCAGGCAGATGTCGACGTTCTCGGGGTAGACCTTCACGTCGATCAGCGGGCTGTACACGATGTCGACGAGCTCGGCGATCTCGAGCAGCCGCTCGTCCATGTCCAGGAACGACATGTGGCAGCCCGAGCAGCCATCCAGCCAGACCGTGGCGAACCGCGGCTTGGCGGCCTTGGTCGGCGTCCCGGCCGTCATGGCGGACCTTCCGGCGGGTCGATGACGCGAAGGTACGGGATGAACGGGCGGGGGACCTTGCTGCCCTGGGCGATCGAGCGGCCCTTCGCGAACAGGGCGCCGGTCGGGCACACCTGGACGCACTTGCCGCAGCTCGTGCAGGTCGTCGACTGGCCCCACGGCGTGCCCATGTCGGTCACGACCCGGGACTCGAGCCCGGAGCCCATCACGCCCCATGTCCGGGCGCCCTCGACCTCCTCGCAGACCCGGACGCACCGGACGCACATGATGCAGCGGTTGTGGTCGATCGCGAAGAACGGGTGACTGGCGTCGATGCCGACCCTGGGGTTGATGACCGGCAGCTCGAAGTGGTTGATGCCGAAGTCCTCGGCGAGGTTCTGCAGCTCGCAGTGGTTGTTGGCCACGCACACTGCGCAGACGTGGTTGCGCTCGAGGAACAGCATCTCCGTGATCGTCCGCCGGTACTCGAGGAGCTGCGCCGACGCGGTCGTGATGTCCATGCCCTCGACGACCGCCGTCGTGCAGGCGGGCGTGAGCTTGGGCGATCCGGCGACCTCGACGACGCACAGCCGGCACGAGCCGGTGTCGGACAGGCCGTCGAGATGGCACATCGTCGGGATCGTGATCCCGTTCTCGGTCGCGACCGACAGGATCGACTGGCCGTCGGTGCCGGCGACGTCGATGCCGTCGATCCGGAGCGTGTGAACGGTCACGCGAGCACCGCCGTTGCGGACATCTTGCACACCCCTGCCGGACAGACCCGGTCGACGATGTGGGCGACGTACTCGTCACGGAAGTGGCGAATCGTGCTGAAGATCGGGTTCGGGGCGCCCTGGCCGAGGCCGCACAGGCTGGTCCGCTGAACCATGCCGGCCAGCTTCTCCATGCGTGTGAGGTCGACCATCGTCGCCTCGCCCCGCGTGATCGCGTCGAGCATCATCCAGAGCTGCGTCGTCCCGACCCGGCAGGGGGCGCACTTGCCGCACGACTCCTCGCGCATGAAGTCCATGAAGAACTTCGCGACGTCGACCATGCAACTCGTCTCGTCCATCACGATCATGCCGCCGGAGCCCATGAACGAGCCGACGCCCATGAGCGATTCGTAGTCGACCGGCATGTCGAGGAACTCGGCCGGGATGCAGCCGCCGGCCGGTCCGCCGGTCTGGACGGCCTTGAACGCCCGGCCGTCGACGATCCCGCCGCCGATGTCGAAGACGATCTCGCGCAGGGTCGTGCCCATCGGGATCTCGACGATGCCGGTGTTGACGACCCGGCCGGCGATCGCGAAGACCTTCGTGCCCTTGCTCGTCGCCGTCCCGATCGAGGCGAACCAGTCGCCGCCATTGCGGACGATCGGCGCGATGTTGGCGAGCGTCTCGACGTTGTTGATCAGGGTCGGGCGGTGCCACAGACCGGCAACGGCGGGGTATGGAGGCCGCGGGATCGGCGAACCGCGTCCGCCTTCGATCGAGGCGATGAGGGCGGTCTCCTCGCCGCACACATAGGCACCGGCGCCGAGCCGGACGTCGAGCTCGAACGAGAACTCGGTATCCATGATCCTGGCCCCGAGGTACCCGGCCCGGGTGGCATCCTTGATGGCCTTGCGGACCCGCGAGACCACGAGGGGATACTCGCCGCGGCAGTACACGTAACCGCTGCTCGCCCCGACCGCGAACGCGGCGATCGCCATCCCCTCGAGGACCCGGTGCGGGTCGCTCTCGAGGATGTTCCGATCCATGAACGCCCCCGGGTCGCCTTCATCCGCGTTGCAGATGACGTACTTCGGGGCGCCGGCCGCCTTGGCGACCGTGTTCCACTTGAGGCCCGCCGAGTATCCGGCACCGCCGCGGCCGCGCAACCCGCTCCGGACGACCTCCTCGCGGACCTCCGCCGGGGTCATCGAGGTGAGCGCGCGCCGGAGCGCCGCATAGCCGCCCACGGCGACGTAATCCTCGACGCTTTCCGGATCGACCCGCCCGGAGTTCTCCGTGGCGATGCGGACCTGGCGGGCGAAGAACGGCTGCTGGGAGACCCGCGCCGGGTCGTCGCCGACGGCGGCCAGGGCCGCGACGATCGGTCCGACGTCATCGAGCCCGACCCGGCGGAAGAACTCGCCGGTTTCGGGGATCTGGACGAGCGGGCCCTCCGCGCACAGGCCGAGGCAACCGACGCGCTTGACCGCGATGTCCTTCATGCCGCGTTCCGCCACCTGCTCACCGATCCCCAGCAGGACGTCGTGCGACTTCGTCGACAGGCAGCTCACGGCCTCGCACACGTACGCGGAGGCGCGGGCAGGTCCGTCGGGCTGGGCGATGAGTTCGACATCGCGGCGCACCGCCTGGCGCCGGTCGACCGCCGGCAGCGGGCCGTTCACTGCGGTTCCAGCCGTTCCAGCCGGGCGACGAGCTCGGCCACGTCCACGTGTGCCTCGACCTCGCCGTCGACGATCGCCGCCGGCGCGAGGCTGCACGAGCCGAAACAACGACCGGTCATCAGCGAGAGCGTGCCGTCCGCGGTCGTTTCGTGGGGCTTCACTCCGATCCTCGCCTCGATCGAGGCGAGGATCTCGTCGGCGCCGTTGATGAAGCACGCGGTGCCGGTGCAGACGACGCAGGTGTGGGCGCCGCGCGGCTTGAGCGTGAAGTAGTGGTAGAAGGTCGCGACCCCGAAGACCTTGGACGGCGGCACCGACAGCGTCTCGCCGATGTAGCCAAGGGCGTCGGCGTCGATGTAGCCGAAGGCCTGCTGGGCAGAATGGAGGGCCTCGATCAACGCGTCCGGGCGGTTCCCGAGCCGACGCATCCGGGTCTCGACGGTCTGCCAGCGCTGGTCGTCGCTGGGTGGCGACGGCTTTGCGCGCGCTACGAGCACTTGTTGAACGTCTCCCTGAGTGGGTCGCAGCGCCGCCGTTCAACGTCCCCCTGGCGGCGCCTGTCGTCCAGACCCTATCACCGCCCGATGTGCGTCGTCACGGGTGGTTGGGCCCTCCCCGGGGGCGCCGAATGGCCCCCCAAACGACGCCACTCGGCCTCGCCGCCGCCGTCTCGGACGGGCGCATAATCGTGGCTCCGGGGTCCGCGCACGACCGGCGCCGAGTCGCGACCAGGCCCTCAAGCTCACGGAGAGGAGCCTGTCGAACCGTGGACCATCGCTACGAGTGCCTTGACGGCAACGAAGCCGCCGCCCGGATCGCCTACGCGGCGTCCGAGGTGATCTCGATCTACCCGATCACCCCGGCTTCGCAGATGGCCGAGCACTGCGACGACTGGTCGGCCGCTCGCCGGCCGAACCTGTGGGGCGCCGTCCCGGACGTCATCGAGATGCAGTCCGAGGCAGGAGCCGCGGGCGCCCTCCACGGGGCTCTCCAGAAGGGTGCCCTCGGGACGTCGTTCACGGCCTCGCAGGGCCTCCTTCTGATGATCCCGAACATGTTCAAGATCGCCGGCGAGCTGACTCCGACGGTCCTTCATGTCGCGGCCCGGACGGTGGCCACCCACGCCCTCTCGATCTTCGGCGACCACAGCGACGTCATGCACGCCCGGACGACCGGCTGGGCGATGCTCGCGGCAGGTTCGGTCCAGGAGGCGCACGACTTCGCCCTGGTGGCCCACGCCGCGACCCTCCGCGCCCGGATCCCGTTCCTTCACTTCTTCGACGGCTTCCGGACGAGCCACGAGATCAACAAGATCGCGGTCCTCGAAACCGACGACATCCGGGCCCTGATCCGCGACGAGGACGTCCTCGCCTTCCGCCGCCGCGGCCTCACGCCGGATGCCCCGGTCGTTCGCGGCACGGCTCAGAACCCCGATGTCTTCTTCCAGGCCCGCGAGGCCTGCAACCCGTACCACCTCGCGGTTCCCGGGATCGTCGAAGAGGTCATGGCGGAGCTCGCCACGCGAACCGGCCGCCAGTACAACCTCGTCGACTATCACGGGGCGGCGGACGCCGAGCGCGTGATCGTCGTGATGGGCTCGGCCGCCGGCGCCGTCGAGGAGACGGTCGACACGCTCGTCGCGGCCGGCGAGAAGGTCGGCATGCTCCGGATCCGCCTCTTCAACCCGTTCCCCGCTGAGCAGATCGTCGCCGCCCTGCCGTCGACGGTCCGGGCCATCGCCGTCCTCGATCGGACCAAGGAACCGGGTGCGATCGGCGAGCCGCTCTACCTCGACATCGTCGCCGCATTGAGCGAGGCGATGGATGGCGACAGCCCGCCCTGGGCGACCACGCCCCGGGTCATCGGCGGCCGCTACGGCCTCTCCTCGAAGGAGATGACGCCATCGATGGTCAAGCCGATCTTCGAGGAGCTGGACGCGGCCCGCCCGAAGCGCCACCTCACGGTCGGAATCTACGACGACGTGACCCACCTCAGCCTGCCGATTGACGGCGGTTTCCGGATGGCCCGCCCGGCCGGCGAGGTCCAGGCGCTCTTCTTCGGCCTCGGCGCCGACGGCACGGTCGGCGCCAACAAGGCGTCGGTCAAGATCATCGGCGAAGGGACCGACCTGCACGCCCAGGGCTACTTCGTCTACGACTCGAAGAAGTCGGGCTCGGTCACGACGTCCCACCTCCGGTTCGGCCCCGAGCCGATCCGCTCGACCTATCTCGTTGACGACGCCGACTTCGTGGCCTGCCACCAGTTCGGCCTGCTCGGCAAGACGAAGATCCTCGAGCTCGCCAAGCACGGCGCGACGTTCCTCCTCAACGCTCCCTACGGACCCGACGAGGTCTGGGACCACCTGCCCGCCGCCGTCCAGCGGATGCTGGTCGACAAGGAGATCGACTTCTGGGTGATCGACGCGCTCGCGGTCGCCGCCGTGGCCGGGATGGGCAGCCGGATCAACACGGTCATGCAGCCGTGCTTCTTCCAGCTCGCCCGGATCCTTCCGCCCGAGGACGCGATCCGCCGGATCAAGGGCTTCGTCGAGAAGACCTATGCCAAGCGCGGCGAGGCGGTCGTCGCCCGCAACTTCGCGGCGATCGATCTCTCGCTCGCCGCCCTCGGCCACGTCCGACTCGGGGCCGTCGGCGAAGACGCGCCCGTCGCGCCAGCCGCCAACGTCACGGACTTCGTCGCCCGGTTCACGACCCGCCTGATGGCCGGCGACGGCGACCAGCTGCCGGTCAGCGCGATGCCGGTCGACGGAACGTTCCCGACCGGCACGACCAGGTACGAGAAGCGGGCGATCGCCCAGATGATCCCGGTCTGGGATCCGTCGATCTGCATCGACTGCGGCAAGTGCGCGATGGTCTGCCCGCATGCCACGATCCGGATGAAGGTCTTCCCGACCGCGGCCGTTGCCGACGCCCCGGCGGCGTTCCTCAGCAAGGAGTTCAAGTCGCGCGAGCTGGCGGATCATCGCCTCACGATCCAGGTCGCGCCGGACGATTGCACCGGCTGCGGCGTATGCGTCGACGTCTGCCCCGCGAAGAGCAAGACCGACTCGAGCCACAAGGCAATCGACATGGCGCCGGTCGCCGCCCATCGCGACATCGAGCGACCGAACTGGGACTTCTTCCAGACGATCGCGCCGCTCGACCGGAGCCTCCTGCCCCACGACACGGTCAAGGGCAGCCAGGTCCTCGAGCCGCTGTTCGAGTTCTCCGGGGCCTGCGGCGGCTGCGGCGAGACGCCCTACCTCCGCCTCGTCAGCCAGCTCTTCGGCGACCGGATGATCGTGGCCAACGCCACCGGCTGCTCCTCGATCTACGGCGCCAACCTGCCGACCACGCCGTGGACCGTCAACGGCGCGGGCCGTGGCCCGGCCTGGGCCAACTCCCTGTTCGAGGACAACGCCGAGTTCGGTCTCGGCATGCGCCTCGCCCTTGACGCCCAGACCGATCACGCCCGCCAGCTCGTCCTGCGTCTCGCCCCGGCCCTCGGCGACGAGATCGTCCAGGGCCTCCTCGGCGCCGACCAGGAGGACGAGGCCGGGATCGACCGCCAGCGCGAGCGGGTCGACCGCCTGCGCGAGCTGCTGACCGCGATCGAGGGCCCGCTCGCGGCGGACGCCCAGCACCTTCTCGCCCTCGCCGGCGACCTCGTCCGGAAGGGCGTCTGGATCATCGGCGGCGACGGCTGGGCCTACGACATCGGCTTCGGCGGGGTCGACCAGGTCCTTTCGTCCGGCCGGAACGTCAACATCCTCGTCCTCGACACGGAGGTCTACTCCAACACCGGCGGCCAGTCCTCGAAGGCGACCCCGCGCGGCGCGGTCGCCAAGTTCGCCGCCGCCGGCAAGAGCACGGCCAAGAAGGACCTCGGGGCCATCGCCCGCTCGTACGGCAACGTCTTCGTCGCCCAGGTGTCGATGGGCGCGAACGACGCCCAGACGACGAAAGCCCTGCTCGAGGCCGATGCCTGGCCGGGCCCGTCGCTCGTCATCGCCTACAGCACCTGCATCGCCCACGGCATCGACATGAGCAAGTCGATGAGCCACCAGAAGGACGCGGTCCGGAGTGGCTACTGGCCGCTCTATCGCTTCCACCCCTCGGAGATCGACGGGGGCAAGCCGTTCAAGCTCGACTCGGCCAAGCCGACGATCCCGATCGCCGACTTCGTCGCGACCGAGACGCGCTTCGCCGTCCTCCAGCGGACCGACCCCGAGCGCGCCGCGGAGCTCGCGACGCTGGCCCAGGCCGACGCCGACGGACGCTGGCGCTACTACGAGCAGCTCGCGGGGATGGAGCGAACCGTCCCCCACCTCGTCCATCTCGACCCGTCGGATCCAGTGGTCGCAGCCACGCCGAACGGCGCAGCCAAGCAGGAAGACGAAGGCGAGGAATGACCGTCGACCTCACCACCCGCTATCTCGGGCTCGAGCTCCGTTCCCCGCTCATCGCCTCGGCGGCGCCGCAGAACAGCGACCCGGGCCACGCCCGCCGGCTGGACGGTGCAGGGATCGGCGCGATCGTCCTGCCGTCGCTGTTCGAAGAGGAGATCGAGGCCGAGGAGGTCGAGCTCAACCGCTCGCTCGAGCAGGGAACCGAGGCCTTCGCCGAAGCCCTCGACTACTTCCCCGCCGTCCCATCGTTCGCCGGTGCCGCCGATCGGTACCTGACCTCGATCGAACGGATCAAGTCGGCGGTCTCGGTCCCGGTCATCGCCAGCCTCAACGCCCAGACCGCCGGAGGATGGGTCCGCCACGCACGACGGATCCAGGACGCCGGCGCCGACGCGCTGGAGCTGAACCTCTATCACGTCGCAGCCGACGCCGATCGGACCGCCGCCGGGATGGAGGCCGCCGACGAGGCCCTGATCGCCGCCGTCCGGGCCGCGGTCACGATCCCGCTGGCCGTCAAGCTCAGCCCGTTCTACACCGCGTTCGCCCACTTCGCGGCGGGGGCGGTGACCGCCGGCGCCGATGGCCTCGTCCTGTTCAACCGCTTCTACCAGCCCGATCTCGACCTCGAGAGCCTCGACGTCGTGCCGCGCCTCGACCTGAGCCAGGCGTGGGAGCTTCGCCTCCCGGTGCGCTGGATCGCGACCCTCCGACCCCAGCTCGGGCCGACGGTCTCACTGGCGGCGACGTCCGGGATCCAGTCGGGCACGGACGCCCTGAAGGCCCTCCTCGTCGGCGCCGATGTGGCGATGATGACGTCGGCCATCCTGCGCAACGGCCCGTACCACGTCGCGGTGGTCGAGGCGGAGCTGCGGGCGTGGATGACCGATCGCGAGTACGAGTCGGTCGACCAGCTCCGCGGCAGCGCCAGCGCGGCGACCGCGGCGAACCCGTCGGCATTCGAGCGGGCGAACTACATGTCGACGATCCGCTCGTGGGTCGCGCCGCAGGAACTTACGCCGCTCTGAGTTCGGGGCGCCGCGGCGGGGCGGCGCGTTCAGTGGATTCGACCGATTTGCCCATACGACGCCCCGGATGGCGCTGGACCGGCGATACCCGCCTGGCGGCGCGGATCCCGTTCGATTCGTTCCCATACGTCTGCCCGGGAGCGCGTATGACTCGGATTCGCTCCTGCGCGGGCCTCTCGAACCGCCGAATGCCATCCACGGCGACGTATGGGAAGAATCCGGCGACGGCCGAGGTAGACGTGGTGTCCGCCTCGACGTCGCGCGAGGTGCCGGTCAGCCGGCCGCGGACCCGGCGCCGACCGGCATCAGCGGCTCGCCCGTCTCGACGAGCGTCTTCAGGCCCGACACGATGTACTCGACCCCGCCCGCGAAGTCGGTCTGGATGACGCCGCCCTCGACCGCGCCGCTCGTGACGACCGTCAGCTTCGAGACGCTGTCGCCGGCCGGTTCGATCTGCCAGCTCATCCGGACCGGGCCCTCGGCCTCGATCTCGGGGCTCCAGCGCGGGTGGAAGCTCATCAGGACCCGCCGCCCGGGTTCGATCTCGATCACCTCGCCGTCGGCGGCCAGTGATCCATCCGGGTAGGTGTAGACGATCCGGCCGCCGACCGACCAGTCGGAGTCGACGCGCGTGCCGTAGTAGTAGCGCTCGGTCTCGACGCCGTCGGTGATCGCCCGCCAGATGCGGTCGGGCGTCGCCCGGATCAGGACCGAATAGACGTGATCGGGTGCGAGCATCGCGGGTGCCTCCAGGTGGTGCTTCAGCGCGGCCATCCGCCCCACGACCGGCTCGGCGAACTTGCCGATCCAGCGGTCCGCGACGAGGCGGATCGGGACGGGGTTGAGGTAGTGGTGCTTCTCGCGGCCGACCCGCCGGGTCTCGATCAGGCCGGCGGCCTCGAGCACGTCGAGATGACGCATGACGCCGAACCGGGTCATCCCAGGGAGCTGAGCCGCAAGCTCGCCGAGCGTCTGTCCGTCGCGATCGAACAGCCGGTCGAGGAGCAACCGCCGGCTCGGGTCGCCGAGAGCCCGGAAGATCGCCGCCATGCCGTCCACGACCGCATTATGTGACTTGCTAGTCACATGTCAAGGGGTGATCAGGCCCCTGTGTGTTATAGGCGTTTGGTGGGTGGGTGTCACACGGCCCAGTCGCCAAACGCCTGACTGGTTGCCACACCACGACACCACAGGTAGGTTCGGCTCAATGGACACAACAGGACGAATGCCGTTGATCCGATCCGCGCTTGCGACGGTGCTGCTCATCGCGGTCGCGGCGGGCTGCTCGCTTCTGCCGGTGGCATCGCCCTCGTCCCCTGGACAAGCTGCCCGTGAGGCGCTGGTCACGGACTACCTCGGCGCGCTTGAGCGTCGTGATGCCGCCGCCATCGAAGCGATGGTCAGCCCCGCGGTCGATGCGAGCGCCGACATCGCACAGGTCCTGGAGCAG
This sequence comes from Candidatus Limnocylindrales bacterium, assembly GCA_036262455.1. Classification (GTDB taxonomy): domain Bacteria; phylum Chloroflexota; class Limnocylindria; order Limnocylindrales; family CSP1-4; genus CF-46. Next base: position 12,672 of record DATAIW010000284.1, read on the forward strand.
TATGGCGGTGTCAGGCTGCACGAGCTTCGAGCGACGTGGCTCGACGAGTTCGGCGGCAGCTACGTCGTGGCCACGGCCACCGGGACCGGGGAGGATGGCGCTGCCTACGAGA
>DATAIW010000285.1:0-2647 GCA_036262455.1 Candidatus Limnocylindrales bacterium
GACGAGGACCGGGGCGAGGATCGAGTCGCGGACGCCGCGATGGAGGCAGGTGTCGAGCTCGGCGTCGCTGATCTCGACACCGTCGAGGTACTTGGTCATGACCTCGTCGTCCGCCTCGGCCGCCGCTTCGAGCAGCTGGTCGCGACGGGCGGCGATCTCGCCGGCGAGCTCGGCCGGCACGGGGATCTCGACCTCCTTGCCCCCTTCGAAGGACCAGGCCTTGCGGTGGACGAGATCGACGTAGCCGCTGAACGACTCGGCCTTGCCGATCGCCAGGTGGAGCGGCGCGATCTTGTTGCCGAATCGCTCGCGCAGGCGATCGAGCGTCGCCGACGCGTCGCCGTTCTCGCGGTCGCACTTGTTGAGGAAGAAGCAGGCGGCCCGGCCGCTCGATCGGCCGAGCGCGACCGCGGCCTCCAGCCCGGCGCCGATGTCGGTCGAGGCGTCGACGACGAACAGCGCGCCGTCGGCGGCAGCGAAGCCGGAGATCACCTCGGCGACGAAGTCCGGGTAGCCGGGGGTGTCGACGAGCGTGATCCGGGTCGCCTCGTGCTCGAACGTGGCGACCGCGAGGCTCAGCGATTCCTTGCGCTTCTGCTCTTCGGGCTCGAAGTCGAGATGGGCCGTCCCATCGTCGACCCGACCCAGTCGCTGGACCGCGCCGGCACGAAAGAGGAGCTGTTCGGCAAGCGTCGTCTTGCCGCCGCCGGCGTGGCCGGTCAGGACGACGCTGCGAAGGTGGGCGGGATCGACGCTCTTCATCGTCATCGGCGGGAGGACCTCACGACTTCAGACGGAACCGACAATTCGGGGCACGGAAGCGGGCGGGACAGGCCCCTCCGGGCGGGTCCGGCCATCATAGTCGGCTATACTCCGGCCCGCGATGTCCGGTCATTCCAAGTGGTCCACGATCAAGCGGGCGAAGGGCGTAACGGACGCCAAGCGCAGCGCCGTGTTCACGAAGGTCGCCCGCGAGATCAGCGTCGCGGCCCGCCAGGGCGGGGGCGATCCGGACGCCAACTACCGCCTCCGCCTGGCGATGGAGAAGGCCCGCTCGGTCAACATGCCGGCGGACAACATCAAGCGGACGATCGACAAGGCGACCGGCGGCGGCGATGCCGACCAGTTCGAGGAGATCGTCTACGAGGGCTATGGCCCCGGCGGCGTGGCGATCCTCGTCGAGGCGGCGACCGACAATCGCAACCGGACCGCGGCCGAGGTCCGTTCGATGTTCACCAAGGCCGGCGGCCAGCTCGCGGGCAGTGGCGCGGTGGCCTGGCAGTTCGAGCCGCGCGGCCTGATCGCGGTCGCCCGCGACGGCAAGCTCGACGCCGACGAGGTCACCCTCGCCGCGATCGACGCCGGCGCCGAGGACGTCGACACTGAATTGGACGAGACGATCGAGATCTACACCGCGCCCGGTGATCTCGAGGCGGTCCGCAAGGCGCTCGAAGGTGCCGGCGTGCCGGTCGACTCGGCCGAGAACACGATGGTCGCCAAGCAGACCGTCGAGCTCGATTCGCACAAGGCGCGCCAGGCCCTCCGGCTCGTCGAGCTGCTCGAGGACCTCGAGGACGTCCAGCGGGTGACGGCCAACTTCGACATCCCCGAGGACGTCTACGCCGAGGTCGCCGGGTGACGTCGGGCGCCCTGCCCGTCGGGTTGCCGGTCCATCGGGCACCTGCGATCGCCCGCCGGTGATCATCCTCGGCATCGACCCCGGGACCGCGGCCCTCGGCTGGGGCCTCGTCGACCAGACGGCGGGCCGGCTGCGGGCCGTCGATTACGGCTGCCTCGTCACCTCGCCGGATCTCCCCCTCGGCGAGCGCCTGCTCGCGATCCATCGCCACGTGACCGAGCTGATCGCCCTCCACGATCCGGCGGTGGTCGCGGTCGAGCGGGTCTTCTTCTCGCGGAATGCCCAGACGGCGATCGCCGTCGGCCACGCGCGCGGGGTGATCCTGCTGGCAGCGGCGGAGGCCGGCCGGCCGGTCCGCGAGGCGACCCCCAACGAGGTCAAGAGCGCGATCGCCGGCTACGGCGCGGCCGACAAGCAGCAGGTCCAGCGGATGGTCCAGATCGTGCTCGGGATGGCGTCGCTGCCGACGCCCGACGACGCGGCCGACGCCCTCGCGATCGCGGTCTGCATCGCCAACGGGATGGGCCAGACGGGCCGTTCGTCGCGGACGACCGCCGGCGTGCTCGACCGCTCGTCGATCAACCCGATCGTGCGCGGCTCGACGCCGTACTAGCGGGCGGTGCGGGAGGCCCTGGCGCGCGAGGGCGGCGGGCGGGCGACGCGTCGAAGCCGCGAACCGGCGCGGTGACGCTCGCGCGCGGCCGAAATCGCCATACGCCAGCCGGGATGCCATTAGACCGGCGGGACCGGACGAATGTTGACTCGATTAGCCTCTACCGGCTAACGGGACCCGCCGGCAGCACGATTCCGACCGCCGGCGACGAGCTAACGCCACCGTCAGCGGCGTATGACAATCGCGAGTCGTCACGCGGAGACCCAGCGTCATGATCGCCTCGGTTGAGGGCAAGGTCGGCGCGATCGCGTTCGACTCGCTCGTCATCGAGGTCGGCGGCATCGGCTACCGCGTCTTCGCCGCGCCGGCCATTCTCGCGACCGCCCAGCCCGGGT
>DATAIW010000286.1:0-5627 GCA_036262455.1 Candidatus Limnocylindrales bacterium
GGCTAACGCCATCGGGGCTGGCGTATGGGAAGAAACGTCCGGCGTCCCGGCGTTGTCTCCAGTCGTGCGGCTCAGCCGGGCCGGCGGCGCGCCCGGGGTCCGCTGGCCGGGACGGGCAGCACGAGCGGAGCCCACGGCCCCGCGAGCCGTTCCAGCTCCGCCGGCTTGAACGCGTGACGGAGGACCAGGCCGTGGATCGCCCGGCCGAGCGAGCGCCGGGCCAGGGACGGTGTCGTCTCCGGGAGCAGGGCGAGGGCGTCGCGTCGCGCCAGCGCCGAGGAGACTCGCAGGCCGTCGTCGTCGGTCGGGGTCAGGCCGCGCGGCCACGGGAGCTCGGCGGGAACGCTGCCGCGCGGCGCCAGGCCACCGATCCGCGCTCGTTCGGCCGGGGCGAGGGCCGCGAGGCGTCGCAGCGCGTCGGCGACCGCCGCCGTGTTCGGGCCGTACCGCGGCTGATCGACGGCCGCCTGCCAGCCACGCGTCAGCCGCTCCCGGACGCGCTCGCGGAAATCCCCGGACAGGTGCTCGTCGAGGAACGGCTCGAGGACGATGTCCTGGGCGAAGCCGACGACCGCGTCGCGTGTCGCCGGATCCCAGCGCCCGCGCGGCGGCAACGCGTCCTGGACCATCGGCTCGAGCGTGCGGAGGGCATCCTGGCGATCGGCGGGGAGGAAGCGCGAGATCGTCGCGATGAAGGCGATCGGGGCCGTCTCAGCCAGCGACAGGCGGTCCAGCTCGTCTTCGGTCAGGCGCCGGATGCGGTCGATGTGGCGGGCGATCGCCTGGGCCGGGTTGACCGGACGGCGAACGACGGCTGGGCGCCGGACGGGCCGGTCGGGGGCCGACGATCGCACGCTCGGCGGCGGAGGCCGACGACCACCGAAGGAGGTCGCCGCCACCCGGCGCGGATGGCGTTCGCGGTCGTAGCGGGCCCGCAGCTCCGGATCGGACAGCCAGTCGTGGGCAACGTTGATCCGTTTCGCCAGCTCGTCGGCCGTCGGTCCCGCGATATCGGGATGATGCTGCTTCAGGAGCGCCCGCCAGGCGATCTCGATGACCTCGTACGAGGCGTCGATGGGCAGCTCGAGCCGGGCGTAGAGGTCGTCGGGCGGGAGCATCGGCCGGGGAGGCATCGTCCCATCCTATCGGGGCATCCGACGCGACGGGGCCGGTCAGCGACCCTGGTCAGGCGCCCCGGATCAGCGCCTCGACATCCTCGATCGAGCGGGTCGATCGTTCGCCCGTTGCCCGGTTCGTGACCTCGACGCCGCCCGCCGCGAGCGAGCGGGGCGACACGGTGAGGACCCAGGGCATCCCGAGCAGCTCGGCGTCGGTGAACTTGACGCCAGGCGACTCGTCGCGGTCGTCGTAGAGGATGTTCCGCCAGTAGCCGGCCGCCTCGCCGGCGGCGTGGAGCCGCTCCGCGATCTCGGTCACACGAGGTTCCTTGTTCGCCCCGATCGCGACGAGGTGGGCGGCGTACGGCGCGACCTCCTCGGGCCAGACGATGCCCTTCTCGTCGTGATGATCCTCGACGACGCAGGCCACGTTCCGCCCGACGCCGATCCCGTAGGAGCCCATGACGATCGGGTGCTCGCGGCCGTCCTCGCCGAGGTAGGTCGCCCCGGCCGCATCGCTGAACTTCGTGCCGAGCTTGAAGATGTTGCCGACCTCGATCCCGTTGCGCAGGATCACGGGCTGGCCGCAGGTCGGGCAGGGATCGCCCTCACGGGCGTTCGCGATGTCGGCGCTGACGTCGGGCGTGAAGTCGCGGCCCACGTTGACGTTGCGGTAGTGGACGCCCTCGCGGTTGGCGCCCGCGACGAGATTGGGCGAACGGGCGACGAGCTCGTCGACGACGACGACCGTGTCGTGGGCGCCGATCGGCGAGCCGTAGCCGGGCTCCATCCCGGCGGCCCGGATCTCCTCGACCGTCGCGGGTCGAAGTCCAGTGCTCGCACCGACGGCGTTGGACAGCTTCGTCTCGTTGAACTCGAGGTCGCCGCGGACGATCGCGGTGATGAGCCGGCCGTCGCCGCTGACGAAGAAGCCGGCCTTGGCCGTTCGCGTCTCCGGGACGCCGAGGAAGGCGGCGAGGGTCGCGATGGTCTTCGTGCCGGGGGTCGTGACCTCCTCGAGCGCGGCCGCGTCCTCGGCGGCGGGCGCGGGGTGCTCGATCCGGGCGACCTGGCGGTTGGCCGCGTAGCCGCACGCCTCGCACAGGACGAGGACGTCTTCGCCGGCCGGGTTGAGGACCATGAACTCGTGGGCCCCGCTGCCGCCCATGATCCCGACGTCGCTGCTGACCGCCACGGTCTTCAACCCCAGACGCTCGAACGTCCGGACGTAGGCGTCGTACTGGGCCTGGTAGCTCACGTCCAGGCCGGCCTCGTCCCGATCGCAGCTGTAGGCGTCCTTCATCACGAACTCGCGGACGCGGATGAGGCCGGCCCGGGCCCGCGGCTCGTCGCGCCACTTCGTCTGGAAGTGGTAGACCATCATCGGCAGCTGGCGATACGACTTCACGATGTCGGCGAGCAGGATCCCGACGACCTCCTCGTGGGTCATCGCGAGGACCATGTCGCGCCCGTTGCGGTCCTTGAAGCGAGTCAGCTCCTGGCCGATGGCGTCGTAGCGACCGCTCGCCCGCCAGATGTCGGCCGGATGGACGACCGGCATCTCCATCTCCTGGCCGCCGATCCGGTCCTGCTCCTCGCGGATGACCTGCTCGACGCGGTCATTGACCCGCTTCCCGAGGGGCAGGAGCGAGTAGATCCCGGAACCCAGCGGGCGGATGTAGCCGGCCCGGAGGAGAAGCCGGTGCGACGGCATCTCGACATCGGCGGGATCGTCGCGGAGGGTCGTGAAGAAGAGGTGGGAGAGGCGCATCGGCGAAGAATAGCCCGAGCAGGCGCCGATCCGCGGAGCCCACGCCGAGGCCGACGCCCAGCCGCCCGCCAATCAGGTAGCCTTCGGCCGGGTCCACCGGTCTGACCCTGCTGCTGCTTGCCGTCATCGGGCTGGCGGTCCTCTTCGACTACATCAACGGCTTCCACGACACGGCGAATGCGATCGCGACGTCCGTCTCGACGCGGGCCCTCCGCCCGGAGCACGCCATCCTCATGTCGGCGACGGCGAACTTCGTCGGTGCGTTGGCCGGGACGGCGGCAACATCGTGATCGCGTGGATCCTGACGATCCCCGCGTCGGCCCTGGCCGCGGCGGTCGCCTACGTCGTGATCTCGCCCTTCCTCTGATCGCCAGCCCTGACCGGGTTCTGCGGGCCCGCGAGGGCGCACACGCCCGGGCGAGCGGACACGGGACCGACGACACCAGAGATCGCTCCAGCGACGATCGCGACCGGACCCGCGACGAACGACTCCCAGGCCGGCCGGCGTCGCCCGTCGCCGAGCTCCAGCCAGCGGATGGCGTAGGCCACCCGGACGGGGCCTGCCGGTTGGTCCCTCCCGTCGGCACTGCGGGTGACCGCGATGGCCGCCTCCCGCGAGAACGAGGCGATCAGCCCGGCCCGCGATCGGATCGGCGCGAGCTGGGCCCGCGTCCGGTCGACCTCGCGGCCGAACATCGGCGTCGCCCAGCGGCGGGGCAGGTCGACCGGCTCGGCGGTCCGGACGACGAGGTCGAGAGCCAGGTGGGCGAGCTCATGCCGCGGATCCGGCGCCCGAGGCTCGCTGCCGACCGCCGTCGCGACGGTCGGGATGGCCGCCGGGCGTTCGAACCGGAGGAGTCGGGAACGCGGCTCGGCGACGACGCGGCCGCGGCGGACGACGATCGGCATGGGCGAAGGGTCGCGGCGGCGGATCAACGGCCCGTGATCAAGCAATCAACGCTCGGACGGGATCCGGCCGGGCATCGTGGGCCTCGGGCGCGCGGCGGCGCCCCTGGGGCGGCGGGATCAGGGAATCCGCCTCACGTCCTCTGGCAGACTCGCACCAGGAGACCAGGGCGCATCCGCCCGACGAGGACCAGCGACGATTCGGGACAGGATCGCCGCCTTCGTCGCAAGACTCGGCCTGCCGCCGCCCTGCGACGGGACGACCGGGCCATTGGCCTCTGGCGCAAGGCGCTCGACCGGCCGATCGTCCGTGCTGGAAAGCGGGAGGTTCTGACGCGCGGCCCATGCCCTGGTCGCCCGGACCGCGCCGAGCCACCGGCGAAACCGACCCGCCGATGGATGCGTCCCCGGAGGGTTTGCGATGCGTCGCGCCGTCTCGATCCTTGCGCTGCTGGCCCTTGTTGGCGGGGTGGCCGCCACGGGAGTCGCTCCCGCTGCCACGGCCGATGCTGCCTCCAACCGGCCGCAGGAATACCTCGCCCTTGGCGACTCCCTCGCCTTCGGCTACAGCCCACTGGTCAGTCCGGCAAGCGCCGGCAACTTCATCGCATACCCCGACAAGGTGTCTGCCGCGCTCCGTGAGCGCCTCACGAATGCCGCCTGCCCGGGTGAGACGAGCAGCCACCTCATCGATCTCGCCGGTACCGACAACAACTGCGGTCTCTGGCGTGCCAACTTCCCGCTCCATGTGGCCTACAGCACGACGCAGCTCGCGTTTGCCGATGGGTTCCTCCAGTCCCATCCCAAGACGCTGGTGGTCAGCATCGACATCGGGGCCAACGACGCTCAGGCCCTGGTGAATGCGTGTGGCGGGCAGACCGAGGTCGGCTGCATCCAGGCGGGCTTGCCGGTCATGCTGGCAACCCTCTCGGCCAACCTTGACACCATCTACGGGCACATCCGCAACCTGGATGGCTATCACCACAAGCTCGTCGCGGTGACGACCTACTCGACCAACTACGGTGACCCCCTCCCGACGTCCGTCATCTCGATGGTCAACCAGGTGGTGGCTGAACGCACGCTGGCCTGGGGCGGGATCGTTGCCGACGGGTTCGGCGCATTTGCCGCCGCGTCCGCTGCCACCGGTGGGGACGCCTGTGCGGCGGGATTGCTCATCGCGGTGTCATCGGCCCCCCTCACCTGTGACAGCCACCCGTCGCCGGCAGGGCGGGACCTGCTGGCGCGGGCCATCGTCAACGCGCTGCGCACCGACTGAGCCGTTGGAGGGCGCCGGGCGCTGCCCACCTGCTCTCCTCTGAACTCGCACGAGAGGATGATCCCCGGCGGCACGACGCCGGGGATCATCGATTGCAGCAGAACCCAAGGCAGGCCGACACGCAGCGCCGCCAGGCGAGCAGCTCAGACAGCCCGCCGCGCCGGACCGAGCCGTCGGCTGCGGCGGACTGAGGACCGTGGTCTGGCGACCGGGGCCGCTCAATGTCCATTGGCCAGCAGATCGGTTTGACTCGACGTTCTTGCGTCCCTGGACTCAGGCGCGCAGCGCGGCCCCCGGCCGGCGGAACACGTAACCAACGCCGCGGACCGTGTGGATGAACCGCGGCTCCGCTGCGTCGTCCTCGAGCGTCGAGCGCAGCCAGTGGACGTGGACGTCGACGGTCCGCGTCTCACCGGCGTAGTCGTAGCCCCAGACGTGCTGGAGGAGCTGGTCGCGGGTGAAGGCCTGGCCCGGGTGGCGGAGGAGGAACGCGAGGAGCTCGAACGCCTTCGGCTTGATCGCGACCTCCTCGCCGTCGCGAAGGAGGCGATGCCCG
>DATAIW010000287.1:0-3137 GCA_036262455.1 Candidatus Limnocylindrales bacterium
CGTCACGCCCCTTCGCGGCCTGCGCCTGGCCGCGGGCGAGCGGCCGCCCGGGTTGCTCCTCGTGACGCCGGCCGTCGCCGCCCACACGGCGGCGGTGTTCGCCGCCTGGGCGGGCGGGGCGATGGGCCAACCCGGTGTCGCCGCCCGGAGCTCCGAGCATTTCGCGGCAGAGTTCGGGTCGGGGATGAGCGCGAGACAGTTCCTCGAGCGGGCAGGCGTCCTCGCCGCCTCCAACGACCTGCTGCCGGCTGCCGCCGCCGTCGTCGACGGCCTCGTCGCGCTGCGCCGCGCCCTGGCCCGACTCCTCGCCCGGCCGATCGGGCTGTCGGGCTCAGGCCCGACCCTCTGGGCGCTCTATCCTTCAACCGACGACGCCGACCTCGCCGCCGCCTCCGTCCGGGCGGCCGTCGCGACCGGCTTCATCACCGCCCCGGGGGAGGGTCCGCCCTTCGTGGCGGTCACCACGTTCCTGATCCACACCGCCGAGCCCGACGACCAGAGGAGCGACCCATGACCCGCCAGGCGATCCAGACCAACGGCGCCCCATCGGCGATCGGCCCGTACAGCCAGGGGATCCGGAGCGGCGAGTTCGTGTTCTGCTCCGGCCAGCTCGGGCTTGACCCCGCGACCGGTGAGCTCGCCGAAGGGATCGAGGCCCAGGCCGAGCGCTCCCTGCGCAACCTCCAGTCGGTCCTCGACGCGGCCGGCCTGACCTTCGACGACGTCGTCAAGACGACGATCTTCCTCGCCGACATCAACGACTTCGCGACCGTCAACGCCGTGTACGCGAAGTTCATGCCGGATCCGCCGCCCGCCCGCTCGACGATCGGCGTCGGCGCTCTCCCGAAGGGCGGCCTCGTCGAGATCGAGGCGATCGCCCGCCGCCCGCTCCCGGACGCGGTCTCCGATCGCCGTGCCTGACGACCCGATCAGGCCGCGCGACTGGATCTTCGGGCTTGTATTCGTCGCGATTGTCCTGGCGGCGTTCATCGTGGTCGTCTGGTTGAACGTCGCTCCGCGCTCGGTCTGACCGTTTCGGAGGCCGGATCGACGGGCACGACAGGGCGACGTGCATCCAATGAACCAATGCGACGTCCCGGACACCCGCGCCGTCGTCCGCTGTTCGGATGGGCGCATCGAATGCACGAAACCGACCGAATTCGTCCGCCCGAGGAGCGAATCGACCCTCAAGGGCCTCGATTCGGTCGGATAGGTTCATCTGACGCACGCGAATCCCGGAATGGCGCATTGGATGCGCCAACAGAGTGGCGACGGACGGCGCGGCTTCTGACCCAAGCCGCTGGCGCCGTTGCGCGTCAAGCCGTCAGGGCCATCCGAATCCGGCTGGCGGCGTCCTCGGCCTCCTCGACCGTGCATCCCCAGCGCTGAGCGAACACATCGGCCAGCAGGTTGGGACCGAGTGACGGCATGTCCGCGTATCGCGGGATCAAGTGAAAATGGAGATGGTGGACCGTCTCGGCGAACGAGCAGACGTAGATTCGCTCGGCATCGAGCGCGGATCGCATCGCGCGAAGCAGCGGCTGGAGCGCGGGCCCGAGCGTGGCGGACTCCGCTGGATGGAGATCGGCGAGCTCGTGAACGTGTCGCTTCGGCTTCAGGACCACGTAGCCGCGGACGAGTCGATCCACACCGTGCTCCGCGCGCCAGAGATCGCTTTCGAAGATCACCCCACCGGCAGGATGGATGCGACGCGCATGCACATCGCAGGTGATGCAGTTGGACACGGCCCGAGTCTATCGCCCTCCAGCGTCGGCTCAACGTCGGTTGACGGCGGCGGCGGGCCGCCCATACCATCGCGCCTACCCTTCGATGACATCAACACCTCGACACGCGCCGGGCCCTGACCGCGTCGGGATCGCTTCCCCGACCCTCGCCCGCTCGCGTCGCCCCTCGTGAACCCTCCAAGTCCCGGCGCGTCCCCGCGCGTGATCGCCGTCGTCATGGCGGCTGGCCTCGGCACGCGGATGAAGTCGCGGACGCCGAAGCTCGTCCACCAGCTGGCCGGTCGGCCGATGGTCGCCTACGTGGTCGACGCCGGCCGCGAAGCCACCGGGCGGCGCCCGCTCGTCGTCACGAGCCCCGCGACCGCCGCCGTCCGCGACGCCCTCGGCGATGCCGTCGACTACGCCCTCCAGGCCGAGCCGCGGGGCACGGGCGACGCCGTGGCGGCGGCCCTCGCAGCCATCCCGGACGGCATCGACGAGGTCCTCGTCCTCACCGGCGACGCGCCCCTCCTCGAGGCGCCCCTGCTCGCCGAGCTGCTCGAGGAGCGCCGCCTGGACGAGGCTGCCATCGCCCTCGTCGTGGTCGACGCGATCGACCCCGCCCATCTCGGCCGGGTCATCCGCGACGACGCAGGCACGGTCGAGCGGATCGTCGAGCGCAAGGACGCGACCGACGAGGAGCTCGCGATCAACGAGATCAACTCCGGGCTGTACGTGTTCGACGCGGCCTGGCTGCGCAGCCGGATCGGCTCACTGAGCCCGTCGCCGAAGACCGGCGAGCTGTACCTGACCGAGCTCGTCGAGCTCGCCCGCGCCGACGGCCGGCTGGTCGTCGGGCTGACGGTCGAGGATGACGGACGCCTCCTCGGGATCAACGACCGGGCCGAGCTCGCCCAGGCCGAGTGGGACCTCCGGACCCGGATCAACAGCGCCCACATGCGGGCCGGCGTGACGATGCGCGACCCCTCGACGGTCTATCTCGACGCGTCGGTGATCCTCGCCGAGGACGTCACGATCGAGCCGAACGTGATCCTGCGCGGCTCGACGTCGGTCGGGGCGGGGACGACGATCGGGGCCGGCTCGGAGGTCGTCGACAGCACGATCGGCGCCGGCTGCCTGGTGTGGGCGTCGATCGTCGAGCGGTCGGTCATCGAGGACGGCGCCCGGATCGGGCCGATGAGCCACCTCCGACCGGGCTCGCATGTCGGGCCGGACGCCGAGGTCGGCAACTTCGCCGAGCTCAAGAACACCATGCTCGGGCGCGGCGTCAAGCAGCACCACATGAGCTACCTCGGCGACGCCGAGCTGGGCGAGGCGACGAACGTCGGCGCCGGCACGATCACGGCCAACTTCGACGGCCGCAAGAAGCACCGGACGACGATCGGCAAGCGG
>DATAIW010000288.1:0-4061 GCA_036262455.1 Candidatus Limnocylindrales bacterium
GGCAGCGGACGAGGGTCGACTTGCCGCTGCCGGACAGGCCCATGACGACGAAGACCTCGCCGGGCTCGACGTCGAACGAGACGTCGCCGACGGCGATGGTCCCGCCGTACTTGCGGACCGTGGCGTCGATCGATTCGGCGCTCGGGATCGTGGTCGAGTCGCTCGCCAGGCGACTCTCGGCCGGCCCGAACACCTTCCAGAGGTTGCGGACCGCGATCGTGGCCTTGTCGGGGTCCGAACCCGGCGCGGACGAGATGGGCGCGTGCGAGGCGGTCGGCTCGGCAACGGAGGTCACGGCATGCTCCTGCTCGGTGACGCGAGACGTGCGGGGACGGTACACCAAACGAGTGCCCGAACGGCACCCCGTTCAGACGTGCAGCACGCCTCGAACGACGGCGAGCAGGCCGAGGCCGAAGAACAGAACGCCCCAGGCCTCGAGCGGGACGAAGAGGAAGTTGTGGCGCGCGAACAGGAACGGAAGGCGGGGACGGAACGGCTGGCCGTCTGCGACGGAGCGGCCGAGGTACGGGACCGGCTCGCCATTCACCCGCCGCCCCGTGACCCAGCACAGGGTCCCGGCGGCGACCAACCCGAGCCCGGGGCCGACCGAGGACGTTCCGAACGCTCCGGCACCCGCCACCACGTCGACGACGACGTTCGCGACGAGCACCGAGATCAGCGGAAACAGAATGGCGAGGAGCCCCCAGCCGCGCCAGATGATGAGCATGGCAAGCGCGATCCTACTGCAGGGATCGATTGCAGATGCGCGCATCACGACCGTCACGACGGCGCGTCCTGCGATGAGCGACAGCCAGCCTCGGGCTCGATGGACGGCCTGCGTCGTCCGCCGACCGGCGTTCGGGCGGAGTCCCGCAGGGCGCATCGCCATCGTCGTCCATCGACGGCCCAACCGGCGGCGAGCGATACTTCCGCCCTGCCCGTCACGAACGAGAGGATTCCCACGGCATGAGCTCGGTCCCGACGCACGCCCGCGTCGTCATCATCGGTGCCGGCATCGTCGGCTGCAGCATGGCCTACCACCTCGCCCGCCTCGGTTGGCGCGACATGGTCCTCCTCGAGAAGGGGATGCTGCCGAACCCCGGCGGCTCGACCGGCCACGCCTCCAACTTCATCTTCCTGACCGATCACAGCAAGGAGATGGCCGCCTTCACCATCGAAAGCGCCCGCCAATACCACGAGCTCGGCGTGTACGACGAGACCGGCGGTATCGAGGTCGCGCGAACGCCCGCCCGGATGGAGGAGCTCAAGCGCCGGATGGCCTCGTCGACATCGTGGGGCGTCGAGGGCAGCCGGCTGCTGACCCCGGCCGAGGTCAAGGCGATGGTCCCGTTCATCGACGAGACCGTGATCCTTGGCGGCTTCTACACGCCCGGCGTTGGGATCGTCGACTCGCTCCAGGCCGGGACGCTGATGCGCCAGGCCGCCCAGGAGATGGGCGCGCTGACGACCGCGGCGAGCGTCGAGGTCACCGGGATCGACGTCGAAGACGGCCGCGTCCGGCGGGTCCACACCGATGCGGGAACGATCGACGCCGACGTCGTGGTCATCGCCTGCGGCGTCTGGAGCCCGCGGATCGCGCGGATGGCCGGCGCCTCGATCCCGTTGACGCCGGCGGTCCACCAGATGATGGACATCGGGCCCGTCCCGATGTTCGAGCACACCACCAGGGAAGTCGGCTACCCGATCGTCCGCGACATGGACACGAACATGTACGAGCGGCAGCACGGCACCGGCTTCGAGATCGGGTCGTACGCTCACCGGGCGATCCTCATGGACGCCGACGACATCCCGTCGATCGCCGCGTCCGCGCTGTCTCCGACGATGCTGCCGTTCACCAAGGAGGACTTCGACCCCCAGCTCGAGGACTCGCTCGAGCTGTTCCCGGAGATCGTCGGCGACGAATCGGTCGGGGTGAAGCTGGCGATCAACGGGCTGCTGTCGCTCACGCCGGACGGCAACCCGATCATCGGCGAGACGCCCGAGGTCAGGGGCCTCTGGTCGGTGGCCGCGGTCTGGATCAAGGAGGCGCCGGGCATCGCCAAGACAGTCGCCGAGTGGATGACGAACGGCGAGCCCGAGATCGATCCCCACGGCTCGGACATCGCCCGCTTCTACGACCATCACAAGACCGCCCAGCACATCGCCGCCCGGACGACCGAGGGCTACAACAAGACCTACGGCATCGTCCACCCGATGGAGCAGTGGGCGTCGAACCGGCCGATCCGCCTGTCGCCCGCCTACGACCGCCACGTCGAGCTCGGCGCGGAGTTCTTCGAGGCAGCCGGCTGGGAGCGGCCCTTCTGGTACGCCACGAACGAGTCCCTGCTCGGCGAGTACGGCGACCGGGTCATGCCGCGCGAGGCCGAATGGGAATCGCGCTGGTGGTCGCCGATCATCAACGCCGAGCACCTTGCGATGCGCGACCGGGTCGGGCTGGTCGACCTCTCGGCCTTCGCCATCTTCGACATCACCGGGCCGGGCGCGCTGGCCGCGCTCGAGCGGCTCTGCGTGAACAAGGTCGACGTGGCCGTCGGGCGGACCGTCTACACGCCGCTCCTGAACGCGGCCGGCGGGATCCTCGCCGACCTGACGATCATGCGCCTGGCCCACGACCGGTTCCGGGTCGTGACCGGCGGCGGGATGGGGATGCGCGACCGGAAGATCTTCCAGGACGGGCTGCCGGCCGACGGCTCGGCCCAGCTCCACGACCAGACGAACGCCTTCACGACGTTCGGCCTGTGGGGACCGCAGGCCCGCGACGTCCTCGGCGCGGCCGCCGACGGCAGCGCCGATTTCAGCCACAAGGGCTTCCCGTTCCTGTCGTCGAAGACCGTCGACATCGACGGAGTCCGGACGCTCGCGTCGCGGATCAGCTACGTCGGTGAGCTCGGCTGGGAGATCTACGTCCCGATCGAGCAGGGCCTTCGCGTCTGGGACGCCCTGTGGCGGGCCGGCCGGCCGCACGGCCTGGCCCCGGTCGGGATCGGCACGTACGCGGTGACCTCCCGGCTCGAGAAGGGCTATCGCGCCCACGGCGCCGAGCTCGAGCTCGACTTCGACCTCGTCGAGGCGGGCATGGCCCGGCCGACTCTCAAGGACGCCGACTTCGTCGGCCGGGCGGCCTACGAGCGCCAGCGCGCCACCGACCCGGCGGCGATCCTCTGCACGCTCACCGTCGACGACCCGACCTCGTCGACCGGCGTGAAGCGCTACATGCTCGGTCGCGAGCCGATCCTGACCCTCGACGGCCGCCGGATCGTCGACGCGAAGGGGCGCGGCTCGTACGTGACGAGCGCCGGCTCCGGACCGTCGGTCGACAAGCACCTCCTGATGTCGTACCTGCCGCCCGAGCACGCGACGGCGGGGACGAAGCTCCTCGTCGAGTACTTTGGCGAGCACTATCCCGTGACCGTGGCCGTTGCCGGCAGTACGCCGCTATTCGACCCCGAGAACACCCGGATCCGGTCCTGATCCTGCGATGAAGGTCCTCGTCTGCGTCAAGCGGGTGCCGGCCACCGGCGGCCGGATCGTTCTGACTCCGGACGGGTCCGACATCGACGTTCGTTACCTCGGGTTCACCGTCAGCCCGCACGAGGAATGCGCGGTCGAGGAGGCGGTCCGGATCGTGGAGGCGCACGGTGGCGCGAGCGCCGTGCTGACGCTCGGTCCGGCCGCGGCCGAGGAGCAGCTCCGCGACGCGATGGCGATCGGCGTCGATCGGGCGATCCTGCTCGAGACCGACGGGCGTGACTGGGACCCGATCGCGACGGCCGGCGCGATCGTCGAGGCGATCCGGGCCAAGGAGGCCGCCGACGGACCGTTCGACCTGATCCTCTTCGGGAACGAATCGGCCGACAGCGGCGGGTTCCAGGTCGGGATCCGGGTTGCCGCCTCGCTCGATCGGCCGTGCGTGACAGGGGTGAAGTCGCTCCAGCCCGGCGACGGCCGGATCGTCGCGCGGCGGGAGGCGCCAAGCGGCGGCTGGGAGTCCTTCGAGGTCCCCCTGCCCGCGGTCGTCTCGGTCAAAGAAGGGATCAACC
>DATAIW010000289.1:0-6761 GCA_036262455.1 Candidatus Limnocylindrales bacterium
GGGGAGGGATCACCGGGCATTCGAACGTCCTGGGAGGTGGGGAGTGCCTGCTCATTGTCGCCCGCCCGCGCTCCGCGCGTGGGCCGGCCTGTCGATTCCGCCGTCCCCGGATCGTCGTCCTCGTGACGGAAGCGAGACGGACATGGCCGGCCTCGCCCGAAGCGAGGAGGGGCGTCCGATGCGGACCCACAGCGATATTCGGCAATCCGAAACAGTCTGGACCGGTGACACAGCAAGGGGCCCGGGCAGTCGACCGCGGTGGGTCGCGGTGCGGGTCGCCGCGATCGGCGTCCTGATCGCGGTCGGCCCGGCCGCCGGCCCGGTGATCGCCCGCAGTCACACCGCGCATACGGCCCCCGACGCGGTCTCGGTCTTCGCCGGTGCTCCCGCCCCGGGTCATCCGTTCGGGATCGCCGTCGGCGACGGGCGGGTCTACGTCTCGACCAGTGCCGGGGACTTCTTCGCCGACCCGGCCAATGGCGGTCACCGCAGCGACGACGAGCGGATCTTCACCTACGACGAGGCCGGCAACCTCGTCGACACGACCGTCATCGACACGATGGATGACGCAACGATGGGCCTCTTCGGGCTCGCCCTCGACGGCAACCCGGGTCCGCGCCATCAGCTCTATGCCGCCGACATGAACGGGCGGATCCTGACGGTCGGGCTGGGCGCCCACCCGGCTCCGCCGAAGGTGTTCTCGCAGGTCCCCGAGGACAGCGGTCTCGCGGGCGACTGGATGCTCTCGATGTGGAACGACCTCGTGTTCGACAAGGCCGGCAACCTGTACGTGCCAGACGACAAGCCGCGGATCTGGCGGGTCGGGACCGACGGTACCGCCCACATCTGGTTCACCGATCCGCGCCTGACCGGGCTCTTCGGCTTCGCCGGCGGCCCGCTCGGCGGCCGGATCGACCCGACCGGCCAGTGGCTCTACATCTCGATCACGCTGCCGGCGGAGTTCCCGTTCGACGCGACCATCTACCGGATCCGCCTCGTCGACCACCCGACGGCGTCCGACATGCAGCTCGTCCACCGCTTCGTGGCATCGCCCGATCCGACGGTCGCGCCGCCGCAGGCGACCGGCCTCGCCTTTGCCAAGTCGGGCAACCTCTACGTGAGCCTCCTCGGCCCGAACCAGGTCGCGGTCCTCGATCCGGCCGGCAACGAGATCCGGCGAATCTCCGATCCGCGGTTCTTCTCGCCGTGGGGTCTCGCGTTCCTCGGGAACTCGCTGCTCGTGACGAACGGCGACCTCGAGCCCGCCGACAACCCCGCTGCCTGGAAGATCTTCAAGGTCGCCGTCGGCGAGACGGGCCTGTCGCTGAACCGGCCGAAGGTGCCCGGGAACTGAGACCGGGCCTGGTCATCGCCTTCACGAGTTCGAGCCCGGGTTCGGCCATGCCGAGCCCGGGCCCTACCGTGGCCGGATCTAGTACTCCCGGTCCTCGACGACGTCGACGATTCGCGCGCGGGGCGTGCCCGCCAGCGCCGCCGAGGCGCGAGGCGTGCGCCAGAGCGATTCGAGGCCCAGCTTGAACGCCTCGGCGGCGTCTCGATTGTCGAATGCGAGGTCGACGGCCACGAAACCCGGGTCATCGACGGGTCGATAGATCTCGTAGCGGCGGACTCCGCCCCGCTCTCGCCCCGCCGGATCCGAATCAAAGGCGGCCTTCCACGCGGCATAGTCGCGGACGGGATGTTCGATCTGCAGCACGGGCACGGGTCGCTCCACACTCTCGCCGGCAGGGCCGGTAACTACAGTGACACTGTATTGACCAAGTGCTACTGTACACATATGCCGCGGGACGTCAAGACGCCGGCCAGCCCGGCCTGGCCCCGCCGCCGGCTTCGCGCCCAGGCCACGCGGTCGCGCGTGATCGAAGCAGCGCGGGCCCTCTTCGTCGATCTCGGCTATGTCGCGACGACGATCAACGCGATCGCGGAGCGGGCGGACGTCGCGCCCGAAACGGTGTACGCGTCGTTCGGCAACAAGCGATCGCTGCTCGCCGCCCTGGTCGATGTCTCGATCGCGGGCGACGCGACGGCCGCACCGATCCTCGAACAGGACTGGGTCCGCACGATGGGCGACGAGCCCGATGCGCGGCGCCGGCTCCGGATCCTGGCCGGCCAGGGCCGGTCGATCCTGGAACGACGATCGGTCGTCGACGAGATCGTTCAGGGCGCGGCGGCCGCCGACGCCGAGATCGCCGCCCTTCGCGATCGTGGCAGGGCCCAACGATTCGAAGGCCAGCGCCGGCTCCTCGCGGTCGTCGTCGGCACGACGGGGCTCAGGAAGGGCCTCGACGTCGAGACGGCCACCGACGTCCTGTACGCCCTCGGCAGCCCCGAGACCTGGCGACTCCTCGTGGTCGACCGCGGCTGGACGGCAGACGAATTCGAGGACTGGTACGCCGAGACGCTCGAGCGGCTGTTCCTCGAACCGGATTCGACCGCGACCGCGACCGCGGCCGACGCCGCCGATCCGACGACCTGATCGCCTCCGGCGTCCGCAACGGTCGCCGTCGACGTTGGTCGACGTGCTCCACCTAGGGCCGAATGCGCTCGATCCCGACGATCCCGTCGAAGCCGGCGTCAAAGGTCAGGATGCGGCTGATGTCACGGCGCTGCATCACCGCGAGATGCACCGCGTCCCGGGCTGACAGGCTTGCCGCCGAACCGACGAGACGCCGGGCGCGGGCGACGTCCTCCTGCTCGATCGGGTGGACGATGTCGACCACGCCGAGGATCGCGTCCCACGCCGGTCCGATGGCGTCGCGACGACTGATCGCGGTGTACCGATGCAGCAACTCCTGGAGCACCTCGGCATCGGTGGAAAGCGGTTCGTTGTCGACGATCGCCTGCTCGAGCAGGCGCCGGGCGGCGGTCTTGTTCGGATGATCCGCACCGACGAGATACATCGGGATGTTCGAGTCCACGAAGATCACGGACTGTCAGCCTGTCCGTAGCCGCGCTCGATCTCGTCGAGCATCACGCCGATCTCGGCGGTCGGAAACGAGAACGCCGCGGCCGCCCGAACCGCCGCCAGCTTCTGGCCCACATCCGCGCCGGCCTCAGCGTCGCGGGCCGCCCGCAGGGAGCGCCGGACCCATTCCGCAGTCGTCATCCGATGCTGACGGGCCAGTCGCTGGAGTTCCCGGAGCTCGTCGTCCTCGAAGAGGACCTGGAGTCGTTTGGTCATGCGAAGGACACTAATGGACTCATCACCATGAGTCAATGACCTCGCGGGCATCGAGGCGCCTCGAGTGGCACCGGACGCGAAGGAGCCCGGGCCGGCACCGACCGACCCGGGCTCGATCGCGAGGAAGAGGAGGAGAGGCTACGCGGCGGCGGCGCCGACTCCCACGAAGTCGTCGTACGCCTCGGCCGCGGCGACGACGACCCGCGTCCGCCCGCCGAGCGCGAGCGCCGCGAGGGCGCCGATCGCGACGACCACCGCTCCGACCTGCATCGCCGGGACGAGCCCGTCGACGTAGGTCTGGCCGCTGGCGTACCCGCCGTTGGCCGAGAAGATCGAGGCGAGGACCGCGACGCCGAAGACGCCGCCGAGCTCGCGGATCGCGTTGTTCGCGCCGGATGCCTTGCCCTCTTCCTCGGGCCGGACGGCCGAGAGGACGACGTTGGCGATCGGGGCGAAGAAGAGACCCATCCCGATGCCGGCGAGGATGAACGACGGGACGATCGCGCCGTAGTCGACGGTCGGCGTGACGACGAATGACATCCAGCCGAGGGCGATCGCCTGGAGGCTCATCCCGAGGACGAGCAGCGGGCGGGTCCCGGTCCGGGCCGACAGGAGCCCCGCGATCGGGGCCACGAAGACCGGCATGATCGTCCAGGGCAGGGTCCGCAGGCCGGCCTGGAGCGGGCTGTAGTGCTGGACGACCTGGAAGAACTGGGCGAGCAGGAAGATCGACCCGAACATCCCGAACGTCATCAGCATCGAGACGACGTTGGCGGCCGTGAACGAACGTGAGCGGAAGAGGCGGAGGGGGAGCATCGGCTCGGCGCTCCGTGCCTCCCAGGCAACGAACGAGGCGAGGAGCACGATCCCGACCGCGAATGAGCCGAGGATCTCGAGGCTCGTCCAGCCCTGTTCGTTGGCCCGGACGAGACCCCACACGACCGCGAGCAGACCGCCGCTGACGAACCCGAGGCCGGGCAGGTCGAGACGGGTCGAGGGGCCGCGGGTCTCGCTCAGGCGGGCATAGGCCATGGGGATCGCGATGAGCCCGATCGGGACGTTGATCCAGAAGATTGCCTGCCAGGCGAGGCCCTCGGAGATCGCGCCGCCGACGAGCGGCCCGATCGCGATCGCGAGACCGGCGATGCCGCCCCACGCGCCGAGGGCGACCGCCCGTCGCTCGCGCGGGACCGCGGCCGACAGGATCGTCAGGCTCAACGGGGTGAGGATCGCGCCACCGAGACCCTGGACGGCCCGGGCGACGATCAGGACGGTGACGTTCGAGGAGAGCGCGGCGATCACCGAGCCGCCCGTGAAGATGGCCAGCCCGATGATGAAGAGCCGCTTCCGCCCGAATCGGTCGCCCAGGGCGGCGCCGGTCAGGAGAAGCACGGCAAACGTCAGGGTGTAGGCGTTGACGATCCATTCGAGCTCGGCGAGGTTGGCGTTGAAGCTCGCCCGGATCACGGGCAGGGCGGTCGTCACGACGAGGTTGTCGAGGGCGGCCATGAACAGGGCGATCGAGCTGATGGCGAAGGTCCAGAGGACCCGGTGGTCGGGTGCCGGACGGGGTGCAGCCACGGACATACTCCTTGCTAGTTAGCAGTTGCTAAGTTCACGAACGAAAAAGGGGGCCGGGTGGATTTCATGCCGCTCGTTCAGGCGTCGCCCTCCATCTGGGCGAGGATCCAGCTGTGCGGGTCGCCGGAGAACTCGACGGCGGCCGCGATGTTGAGCAGCATGCCCTCGGCGAAGAAGCGGTGGATGTCCATCGGATCGGCGCCGGACAGCTCCCGGACCCTCCGGTGCAACCGCCCGAATTCCTCGCGAACGACGACCTGGACGTCCGGATCGGCACACGCGGCGTAGGCCTGGAGCTGGACGAGCAGCTGGTTACGATCGGCGAGGAGCCCGTGGTAGGACATGCCGATCGCGTCGAGGACCGTGTTGCACTGGCTGTTCTCGCCCGGGACGAAATCGCCGGCTGCCCGTTCGAAGGTCAGCCGGGTCCGCTCGAAGCAGCGCCGGACGACCGCCAGGAACAGCTCCTTCTTCGTCCCGAACAGCTGGAAGACGTACGGCTGCGAGACCCCGGCCCGACGGGCGATCGCGTCGGTCGAGGCGCCGACCAGTCCACCTGTCGCGAACTCCTCGACCCCGGCGGCGACGATCGCGTCACGCCGCTCGTCGGCGGTCATGCGGCCGGGCCGGGTGGTGGGAATGGAGCGGGTCGGTGAGGTCATGACACACAACTTAGTAACTACTAAGTCAGTTGTCAAGAGCAATGTCGAACGGGGTCGCCAGCGAACGGCCCGCGGCTCGCTCACCGACCCGTCGATGGTGGTCGCGTTCGCGGTCGTCGGCCTGATCGGCGCGCTCCTCGCGATCCGTGGCGTCATTCCGCTGCGATCGGCGGCGACGCGCGCTGGCGCCGCGGCAGGGGCGCGTTGACCGAGGGCGGTCTGGCGGGTCACGCCCGCCTCGTCTCGGACCCGGGTCACGCCGCTCGCGCTTCGCCGACATCTGGTGGGTGTTCGGCGGGCTCGCGGTCGCGAGCGTCGTCGGTGCCGTGGTCGTTGCCGTCAAGGCGATCCAGCACCTGTCGCCGACTTCGCGCGACTGACCTCCTGCGGTCGGGCCGGACAACCGGCCCGACCCCGATCGGTCCGGGCTGCATCATGGTCCGGTGCAGACCGATCGACTCTTCCGGATCACGGCGATCGCGTGGCTCGCCACAGCCGTAGCCCGCGTCGCCCTGGCCGCCGTCCAGGCCGGGACGCCCGGCCCGGGTGTGTCCCCCGTCGCGTTTGCGATCGGCGCCGGGGCGGGGCTGCTCGTCGCCGGGCTGCTGTGGTTCCGGCCGGGTCGAGGCAGCGCGATCGCGGCCTGTGCGTTCGGGCTCTTCGCGGTGGTCGGGATCGCCTACCTCCCGTTCATCGGGTTCCAGCCGTGGTTCATCGTGCTCAGCCTGGCCGATCTGATCGCGTTCGTGCTGTCGGTCGTCTGCCTCTTCGCCACGCGCCGCCCGGGCCGTTCAAGCGACGCGGACCGGTGGGCGTGAGCTTGCTCGGCGGGATCGCTGACCGCGTCACGGCGCGGCTGCCGACGATGGATCGGCGCACGGCGATCGTCCTTTCGCTCGCGGTCGTTCTCGTGCCGCTCGTGTTCGTGCTGGTCGTTCCGCACCCGCTCGAGCAGCCGTTCGGCGTCGACTTCCAGCTCTATCGCGACGTCACCACTCGGTGGCTGGCCGGCGGTTCGTTCTTCGAGCCGTACCAGCTCGCCGGGCCGTA
This sequence comes from Candidatus Limnocylindrales bacterium, assembly GCA_036262455.1. Lineage (GTDB taxonomy): Bacteria > Chloroflexota > Limnocylindria > Limnocylindrales > CSP1-4 > CF-46. The sequence continues at coordinate 6,496 of DATAIW010000289.1, forward strand.
CGACATCCGGGCCGGCGACGTCCTGTACCCGCCGGTCGCGCTGTGGCTGTTCGTCCCGTTCGCGGCGGCCGGCGGCGTCCTCGCCTCGCTCGCGGCGATCGGCTGGTGGCTGGTCCCGATCGGCATCACGGCGGCTGCCGTCGTCCGGCTGCGGCCGCGCCCGGCCGTCTGGCCGTTGATCGCGCTGTGCCTCGCCAACCCGACGACGCTGCTCAAGATCTGGACCGGCAACCCCGTCATGTGGTCGATGGCGGCGATGGCCGTGG
>DATAIW010000290.1:0-3199 GCA_036262455.1 Candidatus Limnocylindrales bacterium
GCTCCACATCCCCGAGGATCTCAGCGTGGTCGGCTTCGATGACCTGCCAGTTGCCCAATGGGTGGGACCGCCGCTGACGACGATCCGTCAGCCGTTGATCGACATGGCAATGGTCGCGGCCGAGATGGTCCTCACCATCGCGCGCGGGGAGTCCCCGGCGCAGACGCGGATCGAATTGGCAACGGAGCTCGTGATCCGGGAGAGCACCGCTCCACCGAGGGAATGACGCGACCGGGTCGACGGGGTCCGCCGCGCGTTCACGCGCTGGCCGTCGAACGCGGAGTCAGCCGTTCGACGACGCCGCGGTCGTCGTCCCGTGCCAGACCGGCTCGACCATGCCGCTCGGCTCCCCGGAGGCGAGCCACCGGCCGATGGCATCGCGCGAGAACAGCTCGTCGACGACCATCGATGAGGCGCCGATCACGCCGGCCAGGCCGCCAAGCGATGAGTGCTGGATGAGCAGGTCACGCGTCGCCAACGGCAACGAGCGGCGATAGACGGTCTCGCGGATCGAGGCGAGCAGCTGATCGGGGCTGTTGGCGACGCCGCCGCCGATCACGACCAGCGACGGGTTGAAGAAGTTCACGACACTCGCGAGCATCGAGCCGATCCGCCGGCCGGCGTCCTGCAGCAGGACGACCGCGACGGGATCGCCCGACGAGGCCGCCCGGGCGACATCCTGGGCCGTCACTTCACCGTGCTGGTCGAGCGCCGTCCGGAGCCGGGACGATCGCCCTTCGCGGGCCGCCATCTCACCCGACCGGCCGACCGCGCCACCGCCCGCGAGCGCCTCGAGGCAGCCGATGTTGCCGCAGCGGCAGATCACGGCCGGATCGTCGGTGACCTGGATGTGGCCGACGTCGCCGGCGCTCCCCTGGGCGCCGCGGTGGAGGCGACCGCCGCTGATGATCCCGGCCCCGATGCCCGTCCCGATCTTGATGACGACAACGTCATCGTGGCCGGCCGCGACGCCCGACCGCCACTCGCCGAGCGCCAGGACATTGACGTCGTTGTCGACCCAGACAGGGGCGCCGTAGCGGGCCGCGAACCGCTCGCGGATCGGGTAGCCATCCCAGCCGGGCATGATCGGCGGGGAGATCGGGCGGCCGGTGGCGAACTCGACCGGACCCGGGACGCCGACGCCGATTCCCCACAGCCGACCCGGCACGGCGTGGGTCGTCGCGACGAGCTGGTCAAATAGCTCTTCGACGCGGCCGAGACCGACGTCCGGGCCCGCTTCGATCCCGGCCGGCTCGTCGCGGTGACCGAGGATTCGGCCGTCGAGCGTGGTCAGGGCGACATCGATGCTGGTGGCTCCGAGGTCGGCGACCAGGAGGTGCCCGGCATCCGCCCGGAACGTCAGTTGCCGTGGCGGCCGGCCGCCCGTCGAGGGACCCACGTCACCCTCGATGACGAGTCCGCGCTCGATCAGCTCGCCGACCCGTTGCGAGACGATGGCCCGCCCGAGACCCGTCCGCTCGACGAGCTCGGAGCGGGATCTCGACCGACCGAGCCGGACCTCGTCGAGGACGAGGACCAGGGCGTCGAGGGCTTCGTCGGGCAGCGGACCGGACATGGACCCGATGATACGGCCCGGACGTGCGCCCGGACGTGCGCCGAGCCACTTTTGCGCTTGACGATCCGAAGTACGATGATGAGCGTTCGAACGATCGAGCGCGAAGTCTCTTGACCTTGCCGGATTCGACTGGCTACCATCCCGTTGCGCTCTAGAACGTCTAGACAACTCGCCGGACCCTCCCGGCACGGCACCCGGCCACCGTCAGGAGCTGGATGAGCAGGTTCACCGACATCGGTGCCGCCGTCATCGGCACCGGATTCATCGGGACCGTCCACGTCGAGCAGCTGCGCCGGATCGGCGTCGATGTCCGCGGCGTCCTCGGCAGCAGTCCGGAACGCGGCGCCGCCCGGGCCGACGCGCTCAGCGTCCGCCACGCCTACGCGTCACTCGACGAGATCCTCTCGGACCCGGCTGTCCACGTCGTCCACGTGACCTCGCCGAACCATCTCCACGTCCCCCAGGCAACAGCGATCCTCGCGGCCGGCAAGCATGTCGTCTGCGAGAAGCCGCTGGCGATGACCGCCGGGGAGTCCGCTGGGCTCGTCACGCAGGCGCGCGCGAGCGGCCTCGTCAACGCCGTCAACTTCAACATCCGCTTCTATCCACTCCATCAACACATGCGCGAAGTCGTCGCGGCCGGCGCGCTCGGCGACGTTCGCTTCGTCACCGGCCACTACTTCCAGGACTGGCTCCTCCACGACACCGACTGGAACTGGCGCCTCGAGCCCGACAAGGGCGGCACGCTCCGGGCGGTCGGCGACATCGGCTCGCACTGGCTCGATCTCATGGCGTTCGTGACTGGTCAGCCGATCGTCTCGGTGATGGCTGACCTCGCGACGTTCGTGACGGCCCGTCAGGAGCCGACCGGACCGGTCGAGACCTTCTCGACCGATCGATCTGCGAACACGGTCACCCGGCCGATGGGAACCGAGGACACGGCGACGCTCCTCCTCCGCTTTGCCAACGGTGCCCGCGGCTCGGTGGCCGTGTCGCAGATCAGCGCCGGCCGAAAGAACTCGCTCCAGTGGGAGATCGACGGGTCCGAGAGCGCGGCGTGGTGGGACTCGGAGACGCCCGACCATCTCTGGCTCGGCCACCGCGACCGACCGAACGAGCTGCTCCTGCGCAACCCGGCGCTGATGGGCCCGGCGGGTCGCACGGCGGCCGCCCTTCCCGGCGGCCACGTCGAGGGCTTCGGCGACACGTTCGGCGCCCTCTTCCGGGCGATCTACGCCGACGTCCTCACCGGCCGCGCCAACCCGGACCCGCCATACGCCGACTTCGCCGCCGGCCACGACGAGATGCTCGTCAACGACGCGATCGGCCGCAGTGCCGCCGAGGAGCGCTGGGTCGATGTCGACCGGTCCGCCGTCGGCGCGATCTCCGCCAGCCCCGTCCTCTCGGAGGCGGCTTCATGAGCGTCCCATCGGAGGTCCTTTCGTGAGACTCGGCCTGCTGACCGCCCCGTTCCCGAACACGCCGCTCGCCGAGGTCGTCGACTGGACAGCCGGGAACGGCTTCGAGTCGATCGAGATCGCCTGCTGGCCGCGGACGTCGGGACCGAGCCGCCGCTATGCCGGGACGTCTCACATCGACGTCGCCAATCTCTCGCAGAGCCAG
>DATAIW010000291.1:0-1523 GCA_036262455.1 Candidatus Limnocylindrales bacterium
GCCTTCGCCGTCGGGCTCGTCGGCTGCGCCGTTGCGGAGGACGAGCGTTCCTGCGACGAGCGGCCGACCGGGGAGGTGGATGACGGCCAGCGAGAGTCCATTGGCGAGGCGCGTCCGCTCGACCGCCGGGAAGTCGTACGGCCGCGGCGTGCCCGGTGTCGGCCGTTCGGCCACGATTCGCAGCGTGGGCGGATCGCTCATGCCGCGACTTCCTCGTCGTCGGCCGCGTCGTCTTCGGAGGCGACATCGGGCGGATCGCCGGGTGCCTCGGCGTCGTTGGTCGCGGTCTCGGCCGGGGGCAGCTCGGGCAGGTAGGTCAGGACGACCCGGTTGTCCGTCCGGAAGGTGGCGGCGGCGACCTCCTGGATCTGGTCGGCCGTGATGGCCAGATAGCGCGGCAGCATCTGGTTGATCAGGTCCGGGTCATCGAAGAGGGTCGCGTACATCGAGAGGCGGTCGGCCCGTTCCTCGACCCGCGACAGACCGCCGAGCTCCTCGGTCTCGATCAGGGCCCGTGCCCGCGCCAGCTCGTCGTCGCTGATGGGTTCGCGCGCGAGGCGGTCGAGCTCCTCGTGGAGGGCGGCCTCGACCCGTTCGACCGGAATGCCTGGCCGGACGGTCGCCCAACCGACGCAGATCGACGCCCCGCCGACGAACCCGAGCGCGACGAGGGCCACGTCCTGGGCGATCCGCTCGTCGCGGACGAGGCGGCGATGGAGGCGCGACCCCTTGCCGCCGGCCAGGACCTGGGCGGCGATGTCGAGGGCGTCGAGCCGGTCGTCGCCGAACGCCGGCGCCCGGAACCCGACATAGACCCGCGGCAACGGCACGCGGTCGTGGACGGTCTCGCGGACCTCCGCACCGAGGATCGGCGGCAGCGACAGGTCGCCCAGCCGGGGGATGTCCGGATTGGCCGGGATGCCGCCGAAGTAGCGCTCGGTCCAGCGCCGGATCTCGTCGGGCTCGACGTCGCCGACGACCGACAGGACGGCGTTGTTCGGGGCGTAGTACGTGCGGAAGAACGCGCTGACGTCCTCGATCGAGGCCGCGTCGAGATCCTCCATCGAGCCGATCGTGGTGTGGTGATAGGGATGGTCGGGCGGGTAGAGGTGGCCCTGGATCTTCTCGTACCACGAGCCGTACGGCCGGTTGTCGTACGACCAGCGCTTCTCGTTCTTCACGACCTCGCGCTGGTTGTCGAGGTTCTCCTGGTTGAGGGCGTCGAGGAGGGTCCCCATCCGGTCCGCCTCGAGCCACAGGGCGAGCTCGGCCTGATGGGACGGCAGGGTCTCGTAGTAGTTCGTCCGGTCGAGCCACGTGCTGCCGTTCATCGTCCCGCCGGCGCCCTGGACGAAGGCCATGTGCTCGGCCTTGCCGACGTTCCGCGACCCCTGGAACATCACGTGCTCGAAGAGGTGGGCGAAGCCGGTCTTGCCCTTGACCTCGTGCTTGGATCCGACGTCGTACCAGAGGTTGACCGCCACCACCGGGGCGAGCCGATCGACCGCGATGATCAGGCGCAG
>DATAIW010000292.1:0-5542 GCA_036262455.1 Candidatus Limnocylindrales bacterium
CTGGCACGTTGGCTGGTCCCGGGCGAAACCGGGGCGGCCATGTCGGCGGACGGGATGGTGCGGTTGCGTCGGAAGGGGCCGGCGCCGCGCTATCCAGGTGCCGTGATGGAGTCCCTGTCTCGGGGCGCACGGATTTGATCGATGGCTCGACCATACACCGATCTTCCGGATCGGGCGTTGCAACAGCCGGGACAGCAGCGATCAGGGAGACGGCGATCCGGCCAGTGTCGCGACTGCCCCCGCGTCTGGCACAATGCGTCGAACAGTCGAGGCGGCGAGCGGGAGTTCGGGGGCGGCCTTGCCCGGTACCGGCGCCGGGGATGAGGACGGTCCCTGGACTGGGCGAGCCATCTCGTCTGGTCGCCCAGCCGCGACGGCACAGGAGGCCAGCCCGACCGGATGCTTCGACTCCTCCACACCGCAGACGTCCATCTCGGCGCACGCCATACCGACCTCGGCGAGCAGGCCGCCGCCCAGCGCGAGCGGCAGTTCGCGGCATTCAGGGCCGCGGTCGATCTCGCGATCGGCGAGAAGGTCGACATCGTCCTGATCGCCGGCGACCTTTTCGACTCGAACACGCAGCCGAAGCGGTCGGTCGAGCGGGTCGCCGCCGAGCTGAAGCGGCTCGTCGAAGCGAAGATCCGGACGGTCATCATCCCCGGCACCCACGACGTCTACGACCGCTCGTCCCTGTATCGCGTCCACGACCTGGCGGTGCTTGCCGGCTCCGGCGAAGACGACGATCTCGTGACGGTCCTGACCCCTGATCGGCCGAGCATCCACCTCGGCGCCTGCGACGTCGTCGTCCACGGTCCCGTCTTCGGCACGAAGCGAGCGCCGCACAGCCCGCTCCGCGACCTTCGCGTCGTCGCCGGCGACGACGCGACCTGGCACGTGGCGATGGTCCATGGCTCGCTGTCGATCCCCGATCGGACCGACCGCGACGAGGTCGTCTTCACCCGCGAGGAGATCGAGGCGACCGGGCTCGACTACCTCGCCCTCGGGCACTGGCACTCCGCCCAGCAGGGCAAGGCCGGGGCCACGACGTGGGCATACTCGGGCGCTCCCGAACCAGTGTCGGTGACCCAGGACGGGGCGGGCAAGGTCCTCCTCGTCGAGCTGAACGAGGCCAACGGCAAGCGGACCGTGACCATCGCCGAGCGCGTGGTCGGCCGGACCCGCTTCGAGAAGCTCGATGTCGACGCCTCCGCCGTCGCGGACCAGCCCGCGCTCGTCGCCGCGATCGCCGCCAGGGCCGACCCCGATGTCGTGCTCGATGCCCGCCTCACCGGTGTCCGCCCCGACGAGCTCGACCTGTCGGTCGACGAGATCGAGGAGCAGCTCAAGGGCAGCTTCCTGAAGCTCCGCGTCCGCGACGCGTCGATGCCGGCCCTGACCCAGGGCAACCTGCCGTCACCGGACACGATCCCGGGCGCGTTCATCCGGAACGTGGAGGGCCGGATCGCGGAGCTCGAGGCCGATGGGACGGATCAATCCTCCGTCGAGGCCGCCGAGCTTCGTGACGTTCTCCGGCTCGGCCGGCTCCTGCTCGCCGGTCACGAGGTCACGCTGTGAGGATCACCCGGCTGACCCTCCGCGACTTCCGCCGCTACCGCGAGCTGGAGATCCCGCTGTCGCCGGGCCTGACGATCGTCCACGGGCCGAACGAGGCCGGCAAGACGACGATCCAGCGGGCGATCGAGCTGGCCCTGACCCGCAAGGTGACCAGCGGCGGCGCCGACATGGATGCCCTCCGTTCGTGGGACGCCGGGGACGATGCGCGGCCCGTCATCGGCCTCGAGTTCGAGATCGAAGACGAGGAGCGCGGCGTCCGGACCGGGACGCTCGAGAAGGAGTTCCGCGGGCCGAAGGGAACGGTGCGCCTCGAGGTCGACGGGACGACGATCACCGACCCGACGCTCGCCGATCAGGCCATCGCCGAGATGACCGGCATCCCGAGCGAGGCGTTCTTCCGCTCGACGGCCTCGGTCCGCCACCATGAGCTCGCCGATCTCGATCGCGACGAGGCCGCCCTCCGCGACCGACTCCAGGCCTCGATCAGCGGCGCCGACCGCGGCACCTCGCGGGCCCGCCGCAAGCTCGAGAAGGCGATCTACGACCTCAACACGAAGGGCGCCAAGAACCCCGGCCGCCTCAAGGTCGCCGAGGACGCCGTCGAGCAGGCAAGACTCGCGGTCGAGCAGGGCGAGCTCGCCCTGGCCCAGCTCGAACGCGATCGCGACACCCTCTCGGGTGCTCGCGAACGGCGGTCTGAGACCGAGACGAGCCTGTCCGAACGGCGGTCGCTCCTCGAGAAGGCTCGTCAGGCCGAGCGCCTGACCGCGGATCGGGTCGGCGCCCAGGAGCGCTTCGAGCGCTACCGCCAGGCTGTCGCGGTCTCGGAGGAGCTCGCCGGCCTCCATGCCAGCCACCCCTCGGTCAACCCGCTGCCCGTCCTCGAGCAGGTGATCGGCCGGTTGCGGTCGCTCGATGCGAAGATCCGCGAGTTGCGCGCGGCCCTGTCCGGTGAGGTCGAGGTCTCGTTCGACGTCCCGCCCGAGCCGACCTGGCGCCCGCTGTCGCGCATCGCCCTCGTGCTCGTCGTCGTCGGCGTCCTCGTGGCCGGGGTGACTGTCGGTGCGCGTGCGCTCAACGTCTTCGATATCGGCACGACTCCGGAGCTGCTCGGCGGCGCCGCCGCCGGGATCGGCTTCATCCTCGCGTTCGTCGCCCTCTGGCTGCGCCGCAGCTACCGGATGCAGGCGGAGATGCGCGACGTCGAGATCGATCGCCGGCTGCGCGGCCGATCCCAGATGGAGCAGGAGCTCCGACAGGCCGAGACGGACACCGCCCAGCAGCTCGCCGGGCTCGGCCACGAGGATCTTGCGGCCGCCGAGGACCTGCTCGCCCGCGAGCAGGAGCACGTCGGCCGGATCGATCGCCTGGCGGCCCAGCTCGATGGGCTTGTCGGCAAGGAGCCGGCCGATACCCTGCCAACGGTTCGCGACGCGGCCGCTCTCGAGGTCGAACAGAAGACGCACGCCCTCGAGGCGCTCGGGCCGATCGCCAAGGAGCCGCGCGCCCGCGAGCGCCTCGAGGTCGAGGTCCGCGATCTCGAGTCCGGGCTGGAACGCGCCCGCGATGACGAGGCGAACGCCCGCGCCCGGGTCGAGGCCAACGCGATCGACGCCGAGCAGGTCGCCGGTCACAGCGAGCGGCTCAGCGGCTGGCGAGAGCAGCTCGGCGCACTCCAACGACGAGCCCGGGTCTACGACCGGACGCTCAAGGAGATCGAGTCGGCCGAGCAGGCGACGATGAAGACCGCGACCCGCTTCCTCGAGAAGCAGATGGTCGGCGACGTCGAGCGGATCACCGGTGGCCGGTACCGTCGGGTGGCCGTGGACGATCGGACCCTGGACATCCAGCTCCACGCCCCCGAGAAGGGCGACTGGGTCGACGTCCGATCGCTCAGCCAGGGCACCCTCGACCTCGTCTATCTCGCCGCGAGGCTCGGCCTCGTCCGCCTCGTGACCGGCGATCGCCGTCCGCCGCTGATCTTCGACGATCCGTTCGTCACCCTCGATGACGATCGAGCCCGACGGGCCCTCGATCTCCTCCGCGAGATCGCGAAGGACTTCCAGGTCATCTACCTCACGACATCCGATCGCTACCACGCCTCGGCCGACGCGGTCGTCGCCCTCGCCGGTCCGACCGAGGTCGACGATGGATCGGTCGAGGCCGGCGCCGCGGTCGCGGGCGCCGGAGCTGTCCACGGCTGATCCGGCCGGCCCGGGCCTCGCCGTCGTCGTCCTCGGACTCGCCTCGGCCATCGCCTGGGGTGCCGGCGACTTCGGTGGGGGATGGACGGGCCGGCGCGCACCGGTCCTCGGGATCGCGATCGGGATCGACCTGATCGGGACGGTCCTGATGGTCGGGGTGGCGCTCGCGACCGGTGAGCCGATGCCGGGCCTCGCCACGCTCGGTCTGGCCGCCCTGGCCGGCGTTCTGGCGGTCGCTGGAATCCTCGGGCTGTACACCGGCCTCGCCGTCGGGCGGATGGGGGTGGTCGCTCCGGTCACCGGCGTGATCGCGGCCACGTTGCCGGTCGTCGTCGGCTTCGTCGGCCTCGGGTTGCCACGCGCCGAGGTCGTGGTCGGGATCGCCCTCGCCCTCGGCGCGGTCGTCCTCGTCTCGCGCTCGACCGATCATTCCGGCCGGCGGTCGGGGATCGAGTACGCGCTGCTCGGCGGGATCGGGCTCGGGCTGTTCAACATCGCGGTCGGGGCGTTCCCCGAGCACCGCGTCGCCTGGCCGCTGGCGGTGATCAAGGCCGGATCGCTGATCCCGATCGTCGCGATCGTGGTCCTCGGCCGGCGGCCGTGGCGGATCCCGCGGCCGATCGTCCCCGCCCTGCTCGCGACGGCCGGCCTGGACCTCGCGGGCAACGGCCTGTACATCCTCGCCACCCAGGCGGGTCGGCTCGACATCGCGGCCACCCTGAGCTCGCTCTACCCGGTGACGACCGTGGTCCTCGCGGTCATCCTGCTCCACGAGCAGGTGACGCGGAGCCACCTCTTCGGGATCATGATGGCCGCGCTCGCGATCGCCCTGATCGCGGGGGGATCGGCCGCGCCAGTCGCCTGACCACCAGCGGAGACCGCCATGACCGAGCCCAGCGCGCCTTCTCCCATCGAGCTCGTCTGGCTGGTCGAGGCGACCTATGCCCCGGACGCGGCCGAGACCCGCGTGCCGTTCCGGGCCGAGCACATCGCCCGGTTGCAGGATCTCAAGCGGCAGGGGATCGTCATCGAGGCCGGCGCCTTCACGGACGTCAGCGCGACGCTCGTCATCGTCCGCGCCGCCGACGAGGAGGCGGCCCTCGCCGTGTGCCGCGACGACGTCTATCTCCGCAACGGCGTCTGGGTGGAGTTGCGGGCCCGCTCGTTCGGACGGGTCAGGGACGACTGAGTTCGGCAGCAAGGTGAGAATCCGGTTGGTGGGTAAGGCTCTCGCCCACCTGCGGCCCCCAGCACTTGTCCGTGCCACGCCATGGACCGATGCTGGACGGGTGAGACTACCGACGTTCAGCGCCGCCGTGCTTGCCCGCCTTCTTGTCCTGGGCGGCGCATTGATCCTGGTCGGCTCGCTGCTGAGTTGGGTCGTGTTCTCAGTTCAGCCGCTGTTCGGCTGGACCTACCGCAACGGGCTCGATCTCGGGTTCGGCATCGTGACCGCGCTTGCCGGGATCGGCATCCTGACCTTGGGTGCTCGCTTGCGCGTCGAGCGCCCGCTGTCGGCCTGGACCGCTGTCGGCCTCGCCCTTGTCACGCTCGCTCTCGTCGCGCTGGCACTCGTCGTCGCAATGAACCACGATCCAAGCGACGGGCGAATGTTCGACGGGATCGCCCCCGGCGCGATCGTCGTTGCCTTCGGCGCGATGTTGGCTGCTCTCGCAGGCTGGCGGTTTGCGATCCGGTCAAGCGCAGCGCGTGAGCCTGGCTCCAGTCCGAGGCGGCCGAGGTGGCAGGGCGCTGCCCTGCTC
>DATAIW010000293.1:0-7115 GCA_036262455.1 Candidatus Limnocylindrales bacterium
CTGACCCTGCGAGATCGCCTGCGCTGCATCGCGCAGCGCCTGTCCGGCGGCCCCGCTCGCCTGCGAGGCATCCGACTGGAGGCCCGCCAGCGCGGCGGCCATCGCGCTCCGCTGCTCGGGGGTCATCTGGTCCAGCTTGCTGCCGACGTTCTTCAGGTCGTCGGCCGTCTTCTTCGGGTCGCCGTCCTTGTTCGCGTTGGGGTCGCCCGATGCCGTCCGCGACAGCGAGCGGTTGAGTGACGTCAAGGCCGACGCCCGCTGCTCGTTGCCGGGATCGAGCTGCGAATGGAGCGACGCCTCGACAGAGCCGAGCTTGGCGAGGTTGGCCTTGAGGTCCTCCGGATGAGCTCGCAACTGAGCCGCAAGTTCGCGCAGGTCGGTCGCAAGGCGGGTCCGCGGATCGTCGGGCCTGGCGCCCTTCGACTCGAGCTCCTTGGCGACCTCCTCGATCCGGCTCGCCTGCTTGACCGCTTCGTCACGGTTGGCGCGGGCCTCGGCGATGACCCGATCCTGTGTGTTCGGAAGCAGCGCGAACGGCACGATCAGGAGGGTCGCCGCGAGGGCGATCGCCGCGGGCTGGCGGGAAAGCCGCGCCCGGAACAGGTTCGGGGGCGCGACACGAAGGGCGCCGATCGCGTCGAGCCGCTGACGCCGGACGAACCGCTCGGCTTCGCCGGCATCGCTGATCGGTCCGGCCGTGTCCTCCGCCGCGGGATCCGCCGGCCCGGCGAGGGCTGGGTAGGTGGTCGCGAGCGAGAGGGCGCTCGAGACGCGGTCGCCGAGACGGCCCTCGCCGTCGACGGCCACGGCCGTCTCGCCGAGGCTCGGTCGTGCCCGGACGGCGAACGCGAGCAAGACCATCAGGCCGCCGATCGCGATCGCCGCGACGAGGGAGGGGAGGATCTCGATGGGAACGAGCCGAGCGAGACCGAGCAGTGCGGCCTCCAGGACGCCGATCCCCGCCAGGGCGAGCCAGGCCCGGCGGACGATCCGCCGCATCCAGAGGCGGCGGCGATGGCCGGCCAGACCGACGCGGATGGCGTCGAGCGACGGATCGAGGGGCCCGTTCACGACGAGCCGCGGGTCGATCGGAACGACGGTTCGGTCGTGCATCGGCCCCGCCCCTCGACGCCCTGCGGCGCGGAGTCCCCGGCCGAGCCGTCCCGAGCGAATCGAGCGAGGTGACGGCATCAGGCGGCCCTCCGGAACGGCCGCCGCAGCACGCGCCAGCGACGGGTGGGGGAGACGAGCTGGATCGAGGCAAGGATGAAGAGGACCGACATCACGCCCCACGCCTGGAGGCTTCGCGGCCAGAACGTGTCGCGCCTGATGCCGAACGGCTGCGGATCGGTCGCCCCGAACCCGCCGATGCCGACGTTGACCTTGCCCTGGAAGTCGGGGGCAGGCACGGCCCCACCAACCGCCGGAAGGGTGACGACACCAGTGCCGCCACCGTCGAATCCGAACCCGGGCTGGCTCGGGGTCGTCGGGAAGATCCCGCCCCCGGTCCCGGAGCCTCCGACGGTGATCGCCCCGTTCGTGATCGTGTTCAGGCGACTGCACCAGCCGCCGTACCCGTCGGACGCGCCGCAGATGACGTCGTACTGGGCGGCGAACGGGTTGAACCACAGGAACGCCTCCGGCGCCCGGCCCTTGATCGGGCCGACTCCGCTCGACCCCGTCACGAACCCGGTGTTGCTGTTCACGCCCGCCATCGTGTTCCAGAACAGGACCCCGAACATCGTGCCGAGGGTCAGGAAGAGGACCGTGAAGAAGGTCACGACCGTGGCGCCCTGGGTCCGTTGCATGATCGCCGAGATGAAGAGGCCCATCGATCCGAGGCCGAGCGCGGTGACGATCAGGACAACGTAGGCCCGCAGGACGTCGTCGGGGGCGACGCCGCCGAAGACGAAGACGATGGCCGTCAACGGGATCGAGGCGGCGATGAGGAGGAACACGTAGGCGAGGGCGCTCAGGAGCTTGCCGACGACGATCGCCAGCGACGAGATCGGCGTGGCGGTCAGCATGTCGAGGGTCTGCTTCTCGCGTTCGAGGCTGATCGCGCCCGCGGTGAACGCCGGGGCGAGGAAGACGACGAGCAGCGTCTCGACGAGCACCAGGGCGCCGAAGACCTCCTGGCCGACGAGCGACGAGGCGAGGGTGGCCGACCCGCCCTGCAGGGCGGCATTCTGGACGTAGACCACTTCCTCGCGGAGCTCCCACGCCCACGCGAACAGCGCCAGGAACAGCAGGTAGAACGTCAGGACGACGAAGGCCCGCCGGCCGCGGACCCGGCCGCGGAGCTCCTTGACCCCGACTGCGATCACGCCGTCGACGCCAGACCGAAAGGCTCGGACCGGGTTGGGACGGGGACGTCGCGGTCGCGCCGAATGAGCGCCGACCGACTCGGTCCGGACGGCGCCCGGCGCAGCGCTGTCGACCGTCGTCTCCTCGATCATCGGCCCGGGCTGGGGCGCTTCCTCGGCGGGCGGAGTGACTCGTTCGTCGGTCACGTCAGGCCACCTGCGTCTGCTGGCCGGCCGTCGCGGTGACCTGGAGGAAGAGCTCCTCGAGATCGCTCGCGGCGCGGGCGAACGACGTGATCCTGATTCCGGCCGCCACGGCCGCCGCCAGGAGCTGTGCAGAGGCCTCGTCGTCGCCGCGGAACCCGAGCTCGATCTGGCCGTCGTCGAGGATGGTCGCCGAGGCGACGCGCGGATCGGCGGCGAAGTGGTTGCGCGCATCCTCGCGGCTGTGGCCGGTCAGGATCCGGACCCGGAGCACGGCCCCGAACCGGAGGCGCCGCTCGATCTCGCTGACCTTGCCGTGGGCGAGCACCTGGCCATGGTCGACGATCGCGACCGCGGTGCAGAGCTCCTCGAGCTCGGGAAGGATGTGGCTGCTGATCACGATCGTCTTGCCGAGCGCGCGCAGCTCCCGGAGGAGCTCACGGAGCTCGACCCGGGCCCGTGGGTCCAGGCCGGAAGCGGGTTCGTCGAGGAGGAGCACCTCGGGGTCGTGGACGAGGGTGTGGGCGAGGCAGAGTCGCTGCTGCATTCCGCGCGACAGGCCCTGGACGTAGGCGTCGCGCTTTTCGCCGAGATCGACGAGGTCCAGGAGGTCGCCGATCATCCGCCGTCGCCGGGATGCCGGGATGCCGTAGCACCGGGCGAAGAAGTCGAGGTACTCCCAGACCTTCATGTCGTCGTAGACCCCGAACACATCCGGCATGAAGCCGAGGACGCGACGGGCCGCATCGGGGTTCCGCCGGACGTCGATGCCGGCGATCTCGGCGTGCCCGGACGTCGCGCTGAGCAGCGTGGCCAGGATCCGCAGCGTCGTGGTCTTGCCTGCGCCATTCGGCCCGACCAGGCCGAAGATCTCGCCCTCACCGACGGCGAGGTCGAGCCCGGCCACGGCCAACGTCCCGGGATAGCGCTTGACGAGGCCGCGGGTGACGACGATGTCGGTCACTTGACCGTCCCTTCGATCGACAGGTTGAGATAGACGTTGACCGGATCCTGGCGCTCGTTGACGAAGCGGACGAGGACGGCACCAGTGCTCGGATCGACGTACTTCGCCGCGTCCGCCACATCGTAGGTCTGACCTTGCGAGAGGTGCGGCAGGCGGTGCCAGGTCCCGTCGCCGGTCCGATCGAACAGCTCGACCTCCGGCATGCCATCGAACTGGTCGGCGGGCAGCGCCTTCGGGCAGTTGGCCGGCGGCTTGGCGGGCGCCTTGACGTTCAGGCAGGCGTCCGGGATCGGGGCGACCTTGACGCCACTGACGCCGTTGACCGAGCCGTCCGGCCCGGAGCTCACGCCGAGCCGCACGTGCGTCGCGGTCAGCGTGCCGTCGAAGGCGATCGGCCGGTAGACCATCGTCACGCTGCCCTGGCCGAAGCTCAGCGTCATCGGATCCTTGTTGAAGAACGCGGCATCGGTCTCGGTCATCGTGCTCTTCACGAGATCTCCGCTGAACGCAACGGACCCGTGGACGCCCATCGCCAGCGGCACGTAATAGAGGACGTTGCTCACCCGGTTCGTCGCCTGGCCCTCGACCGCGACGTCCATGACCGCGTCGCGGCCCCAGGCAAGAAGGACGGGACCGTCGGACGACAGCCGGCCGAAGTTGCCGAACTGCGGGTCATACGTCAGCTGGTCGACCACGAGATGGCGGGTCTGGTCGCGGCGGGCGGTTTCGGTCGTCGCGCCCGTCTGGCCGAAGAAGATCTGGCCGAAGATCCGGTCCGAGAGCGACTGGCCGAACGCGTTCTGGTTCGTGATCGCGAGCGAGACCTGGACCTGCTCCCCGGGCTGGAGATCCTTGAGGACCTTGACGTTGCTGCCGAGGACGATCGCCGGCTTCTCGAGCTTGACCGCCGAATCGTTGCGGATCGTACCGGTCAGCGTCCCGTCGACGAGGGCCAGCTCGGCGTGGACCTTCGGCACCACGGCCTGCGACTCGGCCCGGATCGTCCGCAGCGAGCCGAACCCGACCGACAGGTCGCGGACGCGCGAGGGTCCGGGCGGGTCGCCCTGGACGATGTCGAGGCTGGCCGTCGTCCCGCCGAACACGTCGCCCGAGATCGGCGAGGACAGGAGGGCGCCGCCCGGGACCGACACCTGGTAGGTGCCGCGGGTCGGCGAGAAGACCCCCAGGTACACCTGGGCGCTGCCCTCGGTCGCGTCCGGAGCGCCGCGGACGATGCCGACCTCGTTGACGATGATGCTGCTGCCCCGGAGCGCCGACCCAAAGGCGTAGGCACCGGCTGCGAAGCCGACGATCAGGATCGGCATCGTGATCCATGCCCACTCGCGCCGGTCGAGGCGCCACAGGATCAAGTAGTTGAGCGGGCCGATCAGCGCGATGTAGCCGAACAGGAGCAGGAGCAGGCCGCCGAGCGGCGGGAGGGCGAGCGACGGCAGGTTGCTGACGGCGCTGACGATCTGGCTGTCGTCGGTCATGCCGACACTCCCATCGGAGCGGGCCGGGATCAGCGATGGCCAGAGGGATCGGCTGGCGGTGGCCTGGGCGACCCAGCCGACGGTCGGGTCGATCCCGAGGATCGTCACGCTGCCGCTGCCGTACGGCGTCTGCGCAGCCACGACCCGGTCGCCGCTCGTCGCCAGGGCGCGGCCCCGGATCAGGTCGCCGGCCATCGCCGGGACATCGCCGGCGTCCTTCGGTGGCGTCCCCAGCAGCGAGATCAGCGACGCGGCGGCCACATCGACGGTCGAGGTCGGTCGATAGGGCAGGATGTCGTCGGGGAAACCGCCCAGCGAGCCGATCCCGCCGGTTCCGCCGACGATGACCAACCGGCCGCCGAGGGCCAGCCAGCCGCGCAGGGCGGTCAGCTGCTCCTTGCTGAGGGTTGACGCATCGACGTCCTGCCAGATGAGGCGGTCGAGCGCCGACCAGGCCTCGATCCGGGTCGGCAGGTCGGCCACGGTCAGGGGCACGACGACCGCCGGCTGCTGGTTCTGGACGGCGGGGAGGCTCAGGCTGCCGACGATCTTCGGGGCGGCCTCCGCGACGACTCCGACGACAAGCTGGCCGGGGTCGTGGATCGTGACCGCCACCTTCTGGCGAAGCAGGATCTGACCGCCGCCGACCAGGACGACCTCGAGCTGCTGGCCGAAGGACGGCGGCTGGGCGTGGAGCACCCAGGTCTTGTCGGACGGGCTGTCGAGCTGAACGGCCGTCGCGTACCGCGTCCCGCCCTGGCTGCCGCCCTGGAGCCGGATCTCGCCGCTGATCGACGGGCCCGAGTTGACGAGGTGGACCTCGATCGCGATCCACGAGCCGAGACGGGCGTGACCCTGGAGGAGGACCCGGGCGGTCATCGTCGGTGGATCGGCCGCGACAGCACCGGCCGCGGCCGGACCGAGGGCGGCGACGACGAGCAGCGAGGCGGTCGCCAGCAGAACGACGAGGCGGAGGATCCGGCGTGGCGCGTGACGGGTCACGGGGACTCCAGGTAGGGGAACGACTTGCGGTCGCAGCATCGACGTCCCGGCCCCCCGAAAAGTTGCGCTCCCGGTCGCGGGACCGGCCAGACGGATGTCCGCTCGGCCAGACCCGAACGGCGACGGCACGTCGGGCGCGGCTATCGTACGATGCCGGGAGGGGGCGGCCGTTGCGGCGTCACTCGCTCGTGGCCAGCCGCCGACCGCCCGTCGCACGACCGTCGACCCGAGGAACCCGTGCCCCAGATCCGTCCCTTTCGCGCCCTTCGCTATGCCCCCGACAGCGTCGGCGACGTCGCCGCCGTGGTCGCTCCACCCTACGACGTCCTGACCGCTGCGGACCGCGCTCGCCTCCTGGCCCGCCATCCGAAGAACGTCGTCCGGCTCGATGCGCCGACCGACGAGGCCGGTGACGCGGAGGACGATCGCTATCGACGCGCCGCCCGGACGCTCGCGGCCTGGCGTTCGGACGGAACGCTGCACAAGGATCCTCGACCCGCGATCTACGTCCACGAGCAGACCTACCTGGTCCCCGGCACGGACGTCGAGCGGACCCAGCGCGGCTTCTTCGCGCGCCTGCGCCTGGAGGCGCTGGTTCCGCCGGCCGGCGTCCTGCCCCACGAGCGGACGCTCGCAGGCCCGCGCGAGGACCGTTACCGGCTGCTCCGGGCGACCGGCGTGAACACGAGCCCGGTGATCGGCCTGTACGACGATCCGGGCGGGCACGCCGCGGCGATCCTGGCGACGCTCGCGACCGGGACGGCCGCGATCGACGTCGTCGACGACGACGGCGTACGTCACCGGGTGTGGATCGTCGATGCCGACGGACCGGCTTCGAACGCCGTGTCCGAGCTGGTGGCGATCGCGGCCGCGGACCCGGTGACGATCGCCGATGGCCACCATCGCTACGAGACAGCCCTGCGCTATCGCGACGAGCGCCGGATGAGCCGCTCGTGCGAGGAGGACCCGGCATTCGACTACCTGCTCATGCTGTTCCTCGAGACGAATGCTGAGCCGTTGACGATCCTGTCGACCCATCGCCTCGTCGCGATAGCGCAGGGCTGTCTCGTAGCGATGGTGGCCATCGGCGATCGTCACCGGGTCCGCGGCCGCGATCGCCACCAGCTCGGACACGGCGTTCGAAGC
>DATAIW010000294.1:0-6089 GCA_036262455.1 Candidatus Limnocylindrales bacterium
GCTCGGCGGTCACGCTCCGGGCCGATCGGGCGGATCGCGGCGGTCCGCTCCCGGCATGGTCCGGCCGCTCGGACGGGGTAGTTCGGCCCCGAAGATCGTCTCCCGGGCGCCACCGGCATCGGGGGTCGGGAACATCGGGACGACCGCGTTCTGGCCCGCGCGGATCCGGCCCCGCGCGTAGCCCAGCTGGATGCCGAGCAGGACCAGCGCGACGATGATCGCGCCGGCGAGCGTCACCTGGCCGCTGGCGTTGACGAACCGGATGAACGCGAGGGCGGCGATGGCCCCGGCGAGGACGGCATTCAGCACCACGATCAGAAACGGCGTCGACGAGATGAGATGGACGACCATCGACGTCCCGGGCGGCATCCCCATCGTGACCCCGATGCCCTGGGGATCGTCGTGGACCCCCATCACGAAATAGGGCTCCATCTCCGGGGCGATCTCGAGATAGGCACCGCGGATCCGGTTCATGCCGTAGACCGTCATCGCGTCGTGGTAGTTGGCCACGCCCATCCGGGCCCACGTGCCCAGCCCGACGAACAACACGACCGGCAGGATCACAAGGGCGAACGTGAAGAAGGGATCGCCGAAGCCGTCGATCCCGCCGATCAGGCCGAGCGCGACCATCGAACCCGACAGCGTTGAGAGGAACATGCCGGCTCGGCTGAAGATCTCGTTCCAGGCGAGGCTCCGCGACGCAAGCAGCGACCAGTGCTCGGTCGAGAGGATCTGGAGCCGGACCTGAACCGGGGTCGGCACTGAGCCGGGCGCGGCCGAGCCGACGACCGGGGTCGGCCCGGGCTCGGGCGGTGGACCGGGATTGCGCTCGAACGTCATCGCTGGCTCCCTCAGTGACGCCCTCGTCGATCGATGCGCAGTATCCCGCGCGGCGCGTCAGCCGGGGGCGTCGGATTCGGCGGCCGCGACGAGAAGCTCGGCCGCGTCCGCGACCTCGGCCCGCGTCACGTCGAGGTGGGTGACCGCGCGGATCGTCCCGGCGCTGAACGCGACGACGAGCACGCCGGCCTCACGGGCGGCCGCGACGACCGTCGGCGCGTCTGGTGCGCCGTCGGCCAGGCGGAAGACGACGATGTTCGTCTGTACGGCGGCCGGATCAAGCTCGATCGCCGGGCTGGCGGCGAGCCGGTCCGCGAGGAGGTGGGCGTTGGCGTGGTCCTCGGCGAGTCGGTCGATGTGGTGGTCGAGCGCGAATTCCGCCGCGGCCGCGAAGATCCCGACCTGGCGCATCGCTCCGCCGGCCATCCGGCGGTAGCGGGTCGCGGCCGCCACGAACGCTCGCGACCCGGCCAGCAACGAGCCACCCGGCGCACCGAGCCCTTTCGAGAACGCGACGTTCACGACGTCGAACGGCCGGGCCAGCTCGGCGATGTCGACGCCGAGGGCCACGGCGGCATTCCACAGCCGGGCCCCGTCGAGAAAGCTGGTGACATCGTTGGCCCGGGCGGCGTCGGCGATCGCGGTGCTCGTCGCCACATCGATCACCACGCCGCCGGCCCGGTTGTGGGTGTTCTCGACATCCACGACCGTCGTCGGCGGCAGGAGCATGTGGCCGCGCGGCTTGCGGGCGGCCAGGAACTCGTCCGCGGTGAAGCGCCCGGTCGTGACGGCCGGCCCGATCTCCGTGACCTGGACGCCGCTGTTGGCCGCGGCGGCGCCGGTCTCGTGCCAGAGGATGTGGGCTTCGCGGGGGGCGAGCACCTCGTCGCCGGGCCGGGTGAGGGTCCGGATCGCGACCTGGTTGGCCATCGTCCCGGTCGGGAACCAGAGCGCCGCTTCGTGACCGAGCATGGCCGCAACCCGCTCCTGGAGCCGGTTGATCGAAGGGTCCTCGCCGAACTGGTCGTCGCCGACGTCGGCCCTGGCCATCGCCTCGCGCATGCCCGGGGTCGGGCGGGTGACGGTGTCGGAGCGGAGGTCGATCGGCGCGGGTCGGTCTGTCATCGGCGAAGCGTAGCGCCGCCGCCGGGTGGCGTAGGCTCTTCTCGATGCCCGCCGCCCGCCCGATCTTCGGCCGCGATGTGCCCGACGCCGCCTGGCGGCCGAGCCGGGATCTCCTGGCGGACGCGCGCCTCGCCCAATTCCTCCGGGCGACCGGCGAGCCCGACGTCGAGGCGCTCCAGGCCCGCGCCGTCGCCGACCCGGCATGGTTCTGGGGTGCCGCCGTCGACGATCTCGGGCTCACCTGGCAGCGGCCACCGGACCAGGTCATGGACGCGAGCGGCGGCCCCGAGTGGACGCGCTGGTGGCGCGGTGGAGCGTTCAACCACGCGGAGGCGGCCACGGCGCCGCGCGCCGAACGGGATCCGGACGGCGGCGCGATCGCGTGGGAGGGCGAGGACGGCGAGGTCCGCCGGCTCACGAACCGCCAGCTCCGGGACACGGTCGTCGCCGCAGCCCGGATGTTCGTCGCCCAGGGCGTCCGACCCGGCGACCGGGTCGGGATCTTCCTGCCGATGCTCGTCGAAACGGTCGTGGCAACGCTGGCCCTGGGGCGCATCGGCGCGATCTTCAGCCCGATCTTCTCGGGCTACGGGGCGCCGGCGGTGGCGGCCCGGCTCCAGGACTGCGAGGCGAGCGTCCTCGTCACGGCCGACGGCTTCCTCCGCCGCGGATCGGTCGTGCCGATGAAGGCGGTCGCCGACGAAGCGGCCGCGCTCGCACCGACGGTTCGCCGCACGATCGTCGTTCGGCGGCTCGGCGATCGGGCGCCGGCGACGCCATGGAACCCCGAGCGCGACCGATGGTGGGACGAGGCGCTCGACGGAGCGCGGGCCGCGATCATCGACGAAGGCGGCCCGGAGCCCGCCGCCTGGACCGACCCCGAGACGCCCTACATGCTGATCTACACCTCGGGCACCACGGGCCGGCCGAAGGGCGCCGTCCACGTCCACGGCGGCTTCCCGATCAAGGCCGCCCAGGACCTCGCCCACACCTTCGACCTCCGCGCCGGCGACACCCTGTTCTGGTTCACCGACCTCGGTTGGATGATGGGTCCGTGGGCGATCTCGGGCTCGCTCCTGCTCGGCGCCCGGCTCGTGCTGTACGAGGGCGCGCCGGACTTCCCCGGTCCGGACCGGCTGTGGGCGCTGGTCGCCCGTCACGGCGTGACCCATCTCGGCCTGTCGCCGACGGTCGTGCGGGCCCTGATCCCGCACGGGACGGGTCCGATCTTGGCCCACGACCTCGCCGCGCTCCGGGTCCTGGGCTCGACCGGCGAGCCGTGGGATCCCGACAGCTGGTGGTGGTACTTCCGCGAGGTCGGAGGCGGTCGCTGTCCGGTCGTCAACTACTCGGGCGGGACGGAGGTCAGCGGCGGCATCGTCGGCTGCAACCTGCTGACGCCGATCAAGCCCACGTCGTTCAACGGACCGTGTGTCGGCACGGCGGCGGACGTCGTCGACCCTGCGGGCCGGTCGCTCCGCGGCGAAGTCGGCGAGCTCGTCATCCGGGCACCGCAGCCGGGGATGACCCGCGGCTTCTGGCTCGACCCCGATCGCTACGTCGAGGCGTACTGGAGCCGGATCCCCGGCACGTGGGTCCACGGCGACTGGGCGATCGTCGAGGACGATGGCTACTGGTACATCCGCGGCCGCTCGGACGACACCCTCAAGGTCGCCGGCAAGCGGGTCGGCCCGGCCGAGGTCGAAGCCGCGGCGACGGCCCACCCGAGCGTGGTCGAGGCGGCGGCGATCGGCGTCCCGCACGCGATCAAGGGCGAGACGATCGTCGTCGTCTGCACGCTTCGGCGCGGTGAGACCGACGACGAGGCATTGCGCGCCGCGATCGCCCGGCGTGTCGTCGAGGACCTCGGCAAGACCCTCAAGCCGGAGGCGATCGCCGTCGTGCCCGCACTGCCGAAGACGCGATCGGGCAAGATCATGCGACGCGTCGTCCGGGCGGCGTGGCTCGGCCTCGATCCCGGGGACCTGTCGGCGCTCGACGATCCGACGACGATCGACGCGATCCGCCGGGCAGGCCCGACCGGCGGGGCGATCGGCTGACGGCCGGGATGGCGAAGCGAGGAGCGGATCGACAGATGAGCGTCGCGATCGAGAAGGACATCGTCACCTGGGACGCCCTCGCCAACATGGTCGCGGAGCTCGCGAGCCAGGTGCGCGGCGAGTACGACGTCATGCTCGCGATCACCCGCGGCGGGCTCGTTCCGGCCGGGATGCTCGCCTACCGGCTGGGAATCCGGAACATCCTCGTCGCGGCCGTCGAGTATTACGACGACGAGGGCAAGCCCGGTCCCCACCCGACGTTCCTCCAGTTCCCGGCCGATCCCCTCCTCCGCGGCCAGCGGGTCCTGGTCGTCGACGAGGTCTGGGACAGCGGGACGACGATCCACGCGGTCACCGAGCGGGTTCGCCAGGCCGGTGGCGAGCCGACCACCGCGGTGCTTCACTACAAGCCGGCTCGCTCCCATGTTCCGGGCTCTCCTGACCATCACGTCGTGACGACCGATCGCTGGGTCGTCTATCCGTTCAAGGCGGGCAACTGAGACCCGGCCGCCGTTCGACCGATGAGAACGGAGCTCGAGGGTCGTCTGTATCGGCGACCAGGCCACATACCGCTGGAGGGATCCCGATGACCCGCACGCTGCTCCTCGTCGGCACTCGCAAGGGCGCCTTCATCCTCGACGGCGGCACGGAGCGGGCGGACTGGTCCGTGTCCGACCCGATGTGCGAGGGCTGGCCGATTCATGACCTCCAGTGGGATCCGACGACCGGTTCGATCTACGCCGGTGGCGGCTCGCCGTGGTTCGGCGCGGCGGTGTTCCGGAGCGACGATCTCGGGGCCACCTGGACGCATTCGTCGGAGGGCCTGACGTACGGCGACGACGGCCCGAAGATCCCGGCGGTCTGGAACGTGACCCCGGCCAACGGCTCGATCTATGCCGGCGTCGAGCCGGCCGGCCTGTTCCGGAGCGATGACGGCGGGGCGACGTGGAGCCACGTCTCGGCGCTCCGCGACCACCCCAGCCGCCAGTCGCCGGGCTGGCAGCCGGGCGCCGGCGGGCTGATCTGTCACACGATCGTCCCCCATCCGACCGACCCGCAGCGGATGTGGATCGCGATCAGCGCGGTCGGGACGTTCGCGACCGAGGACGGCGGCGCCTCGTGGGAGGCGCGCAACAAGGGCGTCGCGGCGTGCTTCATGCCCGATCCCCACCCCGAGACCGGCCAGTGCGTCCACAAGCTCGTGATGGCGGCGGGCGAGCCCGACAGCCTCTACCAGCAGAACCACTGCGGCGTCTATCGATCGCGCGACGCCGGGCGGAGCTGGGACGACATCAGCGCCGGCCTGTCGTCCGAGTTCGGGTTCGTGATGGGCACCCACCCGCGCGACCCGGCGACCGCCTGGGTCGTGCCCCTCAGCCACCCCGAGGAAGGACGGTATGCACCCGATGGCGCCCTGGCCGTGTGGCGGACGCGCGACCGCGGCGAGACATGGGAGCGCCACGGCGACGGGCTGCCGCAGGAGCATGCCTATGTCGGCGTGCTGCGCGAGGCGTTCTCGGTCGATCGCGGCGATCCGGCCGGGACCTATTTCGGAACGAGCACGGGCCAGCTCTACGGCTCGCTCGACGAGGGCGTCACGTGGCGGCTGATCGCGGATCACCTGCCGTCGATCTGGGGCGTCCAGGCCGTCGAGGTCGATTGACGTCGTGGCGGTGATCGTCATCCTGCCGCGCTCGCTCGTGTCGCTGATCCCGGGCGCGGCCCGATCGACCGAGGTCGATGCGACGACCGTCCGCGAGGCGATCGACCGCCTCGACGAACGGACGCCGGGCGTGCGCAACCGTCTCGTCGACAGCGGACCGACGCTGCGCGAGCACATCAACGTGTTCGTCGATGGGACGCAGGCCTCGCTCGACACGCCGCTGCGGACCGGCTCGACGATCCACGTGATCCCGGCCGTGTCGGGCGGCTGAGGGGCGCGGCCGGGCGTTGTCGCGTGGCCGGAACGAGACGGCCAGCGGCCCGTGCGCCAGCGGCCCGTGACGACGCCGATCTTGCCGCACGGCCGCCAATGAGAGCGGCCGCAGGCGCTGCGTATAGCCG
>DATAIW010000295.1:0-3767 GCA_036262455.1 Candidatus Limnocylindrales bacterium
CGTGACGGTCAATCCGGCGACCGAGGAGCCCCTCGCCGTGGTCGCCCGGGCCACCGCGGCCGACATGGACAGGGCGGTCCGCGCGGCACGCAGCGCCTTCCGCCGGTCCTGGAGCACGCTGTCCGGCAGGGAGCGCGCCAAATACATGTTCCGGATCGCCCGGATCCTCCAGGAGCGCTCGCGCGAGTTCGCCGTCCTCGAGTCGATGGACACTGGCAAGCCGATCAAGGAGTCGCGCGACGTCGACATTCCGCTTGCGGCGGCCCACTTCTGGTACTACGCCGGCTGGGCCGACAAGCTCGAATACGCGTTCCCGGGTCGCGTCGCGAAGCCGCTCGGCGTGGCCGCCCAGATCATCCCGTGGAACTTCCCGCTCCTGATGCTCGCCTGGAAGATCGCACCGGCCCTTGCGGCCGGCAACACGGTCGTCCTCAAGCCCGCCTCGACGACGCCGCTGTCCGCGCTTCTCTTCGCCGACGTCTGCCGCCAGGCCGACCTGCCGCCGGGCGTCGTCAACATCGTCCCGGGTCCGGGCGCGATCGGGATGTCGCTCGTCACTCATCCCGGCGTCGACAAGGTCGCCTTCACCGGCTCGACCGAGATCGGCCGCCAGATCTTCAAGGGCGTCGCCGGCACCGACAAGGGCCTGACCCTCGAGCTCGGCGGCAAGGCCGCCAACATCGTCTTCGACGACGCGCCCCTCGACCAGGCCGTCGAGGGCATCGTCAACGGGATCTACTTCAACCAGGGCGAAGTCTGCTGCGCGGGATCGCGGCTGCTTGCCCAGGAGTCGATCGTGCAGCCGCTGATCGAGAAGCTCAAGGACCGACTCGCGACGCTGCGGGTCGGCGATCCGCTCGACAAGAACACCGACGTCGGGGCGATCAACTCGAAGGCCCAGCTCGAGAAGATCACCGAGCTCGTGGCAGCGGGGATCGCCGAGGGTGCCGAGATGTACCAGCCGGCCTGCGACCTCCCGGAGCGCGGCTTCTTCTTCCGCCCGACCTTGTTCACGAACGTCGCCCAATCGCACCGCATCGCGCGCGAGGAGATCTTCGGGCCGGTCCTGTCGGTGCTCACCTTCCGGACGCCGGAGGAGGCGGTCGAGAAGGCGAACAACACACCGTACGGCCTGTCGGCCGGGATCTGGACCGACAAGGGCAGCCGGATCCTCCACATGGTCAAGCGGATGAAGGCGGGCGTCGTCTGGGCCAACACGTTCAACCGGTTCGACCCGACCTCGCCGTTCGGCGGCTACAAGGAGTCGGGCTTCGGCCGCGAGGGCGGGATGCACGGCCTTCACGCCTACGTCCGGCTCGAGGACCGCTGACGTGGCCGCCGCCCGGATCGACGTCCGCAAGACCTACAAGCTCTACATCGGCGGGGCGTTCCCGCGGTCGGAGAGCGGCCGCTCGTACGCCGTGACCGCCGCCAACGGGGATCCCCTCGCCAACGCCTGCCGCGCCTCGCGCAAGGACCTCCGCGAGGCCGTCCGCGAGGCTCGCAAGGCGTTCCAGCCGTGGGCCGACAAGACCGCGATGAACCGCGGCCAGGTCCTCTACCGGGTCGCCGAGCTGATGGAGGGCCGGCGCGACCAGTTCGTCGCCGAGGTGGCCGCCGCGGAAGGGCTGCGTGAGGTGAAGGCCGGCGAGGTCGTCGACCGGGCGATCGACCGCTGGGTCTGGTATGCGGGCTGGGCCGACAAGATCGCCCAGGTCCTCGGCTCGTCGAACCCGGTCGCCGCGCCGTACTTCAACTTCACGATCCCCGAGCCCACGGGCGTCGTCGGGATCGTCGCCCCCGAGACGTCGTCGCTGCTCGGCCTCGTGTCGCGCCTCGCGCCACCGCTCGTGACCGGCAACGCGGTCGTCGTCCTGACCTCCGAGACCCGGCCGCTGCCGGCGGTCACGCTCGCGGAGGTCCTCGCCACCTCGGACGTCCCGGGCGGCGTCGTGAACATCCTCACCGGCCTGAAGAAGGAGCTGGTCCCGGTCCTCGCCGGCCACGTCGACGTCGACACGATCGACGTCTGGGGCGTGCCGGCCGACCTCCGGACCGAGACGGAGCTGATCGCCGCGGACAACATCAAGCGGATCGCCCGGCGCCCGGCCGGCGTGACCGATGCCCGCTTCGACTGGCTCGACGACCGGGCCACGGAGCGCCCGGAGTGGATCGCGGCCTATCTCGAGATGAAGACCGTCTGGCACCCGATCGGGGTCTGATCGCTTCGCAGGGCATGTCGATGGCCCGTGCGATCTCCGAATGCGCGCCGGGTGAGCACTACGGCGGCGGAAGCCCGATCATCGGGCCCTGGAAGGCGTCGTCGACCCGTTTGTTAGTCGTCGAGGGCTAACTCGGCTCGAACGACGCCCGTTTGGCTGCGTTTCTTCGTCGTAACGCCCGCTGGGCGCGCATCTCGCGCATGGGCGCGCCACGGCGCGTCGCGACCGCACTCCACGTCACCAACGTTCAGTATTGACTGAAACTTCCGAACGTTCTATCGTCCGGTGCATGACGCCCGGCGAGAGCCAGTTCGTGGAGGAGATGGGCCAGTTCCTCGGTTCCCTCGGCATGACGCCGATGTCGGGCCGGATGTGGGGCTGGCTGTTGATCTGCGAGCCGGTCGAGAAGACCGCTGCCGAGATCGCCGCCGCCCTCCACGCCAGCCGCGGCGCGATCAGCGGAACGGCCCGGCTCCTCGCGACGGCCGGGCTGATCCGCCGCTCGACCCGGGCCGGCGACCGGCGCGAGTACTTCAGCGCTCCGGCGGAGGCCCTCGACTCGATGCTCGCGAGCGCCGGGGCGATCTACCGCCAGATGCGGGAGATCGCGGAGCGGGGCCTCGCCGCGACCGCCGACCGCTCGCCGGCGGCCCGTGACCGGCTCCGGGAGTTTCACGACGTCATGACGTTCGTCGAGCAGGAGGTTCCGCGCCTGATCGGCCGGTTCCTCGCCGATCGAGCGGCCGAGAAGCAACGTCTCGCGGGCTAGCCCCATCGGCATCCCGCCCGACCTGGCCGGCCCACTGCCGGCAGAAGGGACCATCGATGACCGCGATCATCCAGACAGAGAAGCTCACCAAGTTCTACGGCACCCATCGCGGCATCGTCGATGTCGACCTCGAGGTCGGAAACGGCGAAGTGTTCGGCTTCCTCGGCCCCAACGGCGCCGGCAAGACGACAACGATCAGGACCCTCCTCGACCTCATCCGTCCCACGTCGGGTCGTGCGTTCGTGTTCGGGATCGAGACGAGCGTCGACCCGGTCGCCATCCACCGCCGGATCGGCTACATCCCGGGCGAGTTCGCGCTCTACGATCGGCTCACCGGCGGGCAGACGATCGAGTATTTCGCAAACCTCCGCGGTGGCGTCGATCGCGCATATCAGCGCGAGCTGGTCGACCGGTTCGACGTCGACCCCTCGCGCCGGTTCAAGGAGTACTCGAAGGGCAACAAGCAGAAAGTCGGGCTCGTCATCGCCCTCCAGCATCGTCCGGAGCTCCTCGTCCTCGACGAGCCGACGTCGGGCCTCGACCCGCTCGTCCAGCAGTCCTTCTACCAGCTCGTCCGAGATGCCCAGGCCGAGGGCCGGACCGTCTTCCTGTCCAGCCACATCCTGTCCGAGGTTGAGCGGACCTGCGATCGCGTCGCGATCATCCGTGACGGACTCCTGGTGAAGGTCGACAGCGTCGAAGGTCTGCGCGACCTCGCCCACCACGAGGTGGAGCTGCGCTTCGTTGACGGCGTCCCGGCCGAGGCCTTCAGCGGC
>DATAIW010000296.1:0-3289 GCA_036262455.1 Candidatus Limnocylindrales bacterium
GCGCGAGGGACTCACGAACCTGAACATCGACTACCGCTCGTCCGTCGGGGAGTTCCCGGGCGCGATGCTCCCGATCGTCTCCACCTGGGCCCGCGGCGACGGCCCATTCGCCGGAGATGCCCAGCGGATCAAGCAGCGCCGGATCAGCTGATCGGCCGGCGGGGGTGGTGACGGGTCAGTGGCAGGAATTGCGGTCGATGCCCGCCGGGGCCCGGTCGCACTGGACACGCATCTTGCCTTGCGGATTGACCCGATGGACAGTGAGGGGGTGCCTCCGATGACCGAAGGCACGAGGAAACAACCGAGGCTGGTGTTGCTGTGCGGCCTGCCCGCCTCGGGCAAGACGACTCTCGCCCACGAGATTGCGGACGCTTACGGGGCGGTTCGGCTCAACCCCGATGAATGGGAACTGGCCTTGGGCATTGACCCCTTTGACGAGGAGTTTCAAGTCAAGCTCGAAGCGGAGTTTTCGCGACTCACCGAGCGGCTCATCGCGCTGGGAACGTCAGTGATCCTGGAATGGGGCTTCTGGGCGCGATCGGAACGCGACGAGAAGCGGGATCTCGGGCGATCGCTCGGCGCAGCGGTCGAACTCCGTTTCCTCGATGTGCCCTACGACGAACTGGTCCGGCGGGTCGTGGATCGTCACGCCAAGGGGGGCCTCGCAATCACCGAGAGCCACATGGGACGGTATCGAGGTATCTTCCAGCCGCCAACAGAGGACGAGTTGGCTTTGTACGACCCGCCTCTGTAGGTCAGCACTCGGTCGAGGGCGTGGGGATCCGTCTGAACCGGCTCCGCCCGCGGCCCGCCGCAGTCCCGGGCAGGCAAATCGCTATCGCCGCGGGCTCAGTCCGGCCACGGCCAGGGTCCGGGCCGCCGTTCGCTCAAGGTCCGACACGAAGCCCTTGAACGCTTGGTACGCCTGACCGTCCAAGCCGATGTAGATCTGGCACGCTCGGAGTCGGTCGGCGAACTGCGGCACGTCCAGCCCGATCGTGTCGTAGTGCCGAGCCGCCGCCCCGACGATGTCGATCCCGTTGGAGAACCCCGCAATCCCCTGAAGGCGAGCGGCAACTTGAGCCTCCTCAGTCGCGGAGCAGGCTCCGGAGTGCGGCCTTGACCCGATCCTCGAGCGTGCCGCCGATCTTCGTATCGGACAGGGCGATCCGCGACGCCTCACGCGCCTCCGACAGCGAGTAGCCGAGCGCCTGGAGCGCCCCGACGACCTCGCTCTCCGAGGCGCCGATCCCCGACCCGGCCGCCGCGCTCGCCGCGATCCCGGCTGCGGCGACCTTCTCCTTGAGCTCGAAGATGATCCGGTCGGCGAGCTTCCTGCCGATGCCGGGGATCGACACCAGGACCGCCTGGTCCTGGGCCATGATGGCGAGCTGGAGGTCCGGCGTCGGGCGCGAGCCGACGATCGCGAGGGCGACCTTCGGGCCGACACCGGTCACGGTGAGCAGCAGGTTGAAGAAGCCGAGGTCCTCGGTCGTCCGGAACCCGAAGAGCGACTGCTGGTCCTCGCGGACGAGGTGATACGTGAAGAGCTTGATCGTCGACCCGGGCTGAGCGGTCGCGAGGATGGCCGGCGCGGCGAAGACGCGGTAGCCGATGCCGCCGACCTCGATGACGAGCGAGTCGAACGCGATCGCGCCGACCTTGCCCTCGACCGAGGCGATCATGACGCTGGGTCTCCGCGTGACGACTCGCGATTGTCATACGCCGCTGACGGTGGCGTTAGCTCGTCGCCGGCGGTCGGAATCGTGCTGCCGGCGGGTCCCGTTAGCCGGTAGGGACGAGTGCCACCACGTCCGGGTCGCTTTGCCGGTCGCGCTGTGGCAAGTGCCACCACGTCCGGGTCAGCGCTGCCAGCGCGACGGTGGCTGGTATGGGAGCTCGGCGATGAGGGGCTGGTCGTCCGGTTCTCGGCGGCGCAGCGCGTAGAACCGAAGGCGTCCGAGATCCAGGTCGACCTCCGCCCGGACGAGCCGATGAAGCCAATGCTGGTCGACAGGCAAGTGGTGGCCGAGGACCGAGACCCGCCCGTTGTCCGTCGTCCGGCGGAGGAAGACGAGCCGACCGATCGGCGCCCGATCGAAATCGACTTCCTCGTTCGGGAACGGACGGCGTGCGGGTGCGGCCTCGATCCGGGCCGCGGCGCGATGGCGACTGGCCGTGACATAGGCGGCGGAACGAGCCTGGAGATCCTCGAGCGTGGCGTCGGCGAAGCGGTTCCAGATCTTGGCCTGCCAGCGACCGTTGAAACTTTCGATCGCCGCCTGAAAGCCAGATTCGCGCGGTGGCGCGAAGACCGGCGTGACGCCGACGGCCAGGCAGGCCCGCACGACGCCGCCGATTGCATCGGTCGTGCTCGTGCTGCCGACGAACAGGCCGCCGTTGTCGAACTGGGCATAGCCGGGCAGGCCGACCTCTCGCCAGTGTTCGGTGAGGGCAAGGATCGTTCGCTGGACCGTGATCGACCGCTCGGGCCAGGCGGCGGCCAGCCCGCCGTGAAGGCTGATCCCGGTGAGGACCGAGATGTTCGGACCATCCTGCAGCCGGAGGCCCTCGATCGTGTCGAAGCTGTCCAGCTCGACCTGCTGCTGGCGGAGGTCCGGCAGGTACCAGCCGGCGGGTGGAGCCGGGCGTCGTCGTCGCCGCCGCTCCAGAACGTCGTGACGCTCGAGAATCCGGCCGATCGTCCGGAGCGACGGAACCGGCCCAGGCAGATCGGCTTGCTCCACGAGGGCGGCCCGGATCGCCCGAGCTCCGTACTCGCCGAGGATGCTCGCCTCGCGCAGCTCCCAGCGGAGGCGAAGGACGACCTCTTCGACGGCCGTGTCGGTCCGGGTCGTCCGATGTGGCGTGTCCGGGCGATCGCTCCAGTCGACCCGATCGAGACGGGTGTCAGCCGCCCGAGCCACCCAGCGCTGGACGGTGCCGAGACCCACCCCGTGGGAGCGGGCGACCGATCGCAGCGACGCACCTTCTCGAACGGCCACCACGATCGCCCGTCGCCGGGTCTCGCGGCCCGAGGGAGCACTGCTTTTTCGCCATCGAAACCCTCATCAGTCGTTTTGAATCGGAGGGTAGACGACTCGGACCTGGTGGCACACATCCGACCCGGACGTGGTGGCACTCGTCCAATCCGGCTAACTTCGACCGGAAATCAGCGCGCTGACGCGCTCCGAGCGCCGGAATCTGGTCGAAGAGTCCACCGGCGAATATCCGGCCAGGTAGCACGGGCCCGCCGAGCGGGGCGAAGGGGCCCGGCGCGCCGTCACTC
>DATAIW010000297.1:0-2474 GCA_036262455.1 Candidatus Limnocylindrales bacterium
CCGCGAGGCCGGTCAAGGCCAGGTTCCGCCGGATCTTCTCGTGGCCGCCGCTCGACGCGACGCACGTCGCGTAGCCCGCCGCCTGGATTTCGTCGACCGCCTCGACGATCCCGACGACCGGTCGCAGCTCCTTCGCGAAGAGGCGCACATACCGATCCGCGAAGGCCTCCCACTCGGGCCCGATGTCGCGCCCGAGGTGGGCCTCGATCTCTGCTCGCATTGCAGCGTCCGTGCGGCCGACGAACCGATCGATCACCTCGACCTCGCTCATCGGCCAGCCAAGCTGCGCGAGCAGCTCGACATCGAGCCGGATGGACAGCCGCTCGCTGTCGACCAGCACGCCGTCGCAGTCGAAGATGACGAGATCGAACCGACGGCCGGCGGTCACCGGCTCGTGGCTGCCAGCTCGGCCGATCCCTCGAGCGATCCGGAGTCCGCGTCCATCCAGCCGGTCGTGCGGCGAGGCCGGCCCGGGTTCGGCACCCATTCCGCGAGCGAGCGGACCTCGGAGATCCGATCCGCGATCGCCGGGTCGAGCGCCTCGGCGGCGGCAATGGCGGTCTCGATCGCGGTCAGGCAGAGGATGCCCTCGGCGGTCGCGGCGAGCCGGATCTCGGCCGCGTCGCGGACGGCGCCGGAGCGGGGCGTCGGCGTGTTGACGACGAGGCGGACCTCGCCCGAGGCGATCAGCTCGAGGATCGCGACCTCGCCGGCGGTATCGTCGGCTGCGGCGCCGAACTTGGCCACGGGCTGGGCGGTCAGGCCCATCGCCTCGAGCACAGCGGCCGTACCGGATGTCGCCGCAAGGCGGTATCCGACTGCTGCGAGCGCGCTTCCGAGCCGTGGCAGCGCCGCCTTGTCTCGCTCGGCGATCGAGAGCAGGGCGAGCGGCGCGTCATCGGGCCCGCCGGCCGGCCCGAGCCGCCGCGGCGGGACGAGCGACGCGCCAGTCAGCGCCTTCGCCAGGGCGACCCGCGGGTCCTCGCTGATCCCGATCACCTCGCCGGTCGACTGCATCCCGGGCCCGACCGACGGGTCGACGCCGCGCAGCTTGGCGGTCGAGAAGGCCGGTGCCTTGACCGCGACGAACGGCGGCGGCTCCAGCAGCCCGTTGGGCCAGCCGAGGTCCTCGAGTCCCTCACCGAGCGCGATCCGGACCGCCAGCTCGACCATCGGGACGCCGGTTACCTTGCTCATGAAGGGCACGGTCCGAGAGGCGCGGGGGTTGACCTCGATCAGGTAGACGCCGTCCTCGCGGACGATGAACTGGGCGTTGCACAGGCCGCGGACGCCGAGGGCCAGCACGATCCGCTCCATCGTCGTCACGATCAGGGCCTGGTCGCCGGGGCTGACGGTGCCCGGCGGGAAGACGCCGACGCTGTCGCCGCTGTGGACGCCGGCCCGCTCGATGTGCTCGAGAAGGCCCGGGATCAGGACGCGCTCGCCGTCGCTGACCGCGTCGACATCGACCTCGACGCCCTCGAGGTAGCGGTCGATCCGGACAGGCCGGTCGGGATCGACCACCGTGGCCGCGGCGAGCTGGCGGACGAGGTCCTCGGGCGAGTAGCAGAAGTCGATCGCAAGGCCGCCGATGACGAAGCTCGGCCGGACGATGACCGGGTAACCGATCCGCTCGGCGAGGGTCAACGCCTCCTCGATGCTGTGGGCCATCCCGCCCTCGGGTTGGGGAATCCCGAGCCGGTCCAGCAGGGCGGAGAAGCGGGTCCGCTCCTCGGCCTGGTCGATCGTCTCGAGGTCGCTGCCGAGAAGCGGGACGCCGGCGGCGGCAAGTGGCGCGGCCAGGTTGAGCGGAGTCTGCCCGCCGTAGGCGACGACGGCCGGGAGGAGCTCCTCGCCCGGTCCGGTCTCCGCCTCGATCACGCTCCGGACGCTCTCCGGGTCGAGCGGCTCGAAGTACAGCCGCGAGCTCGAGTCGAAGTCGGTCGAGACCGTCTCGGGATTGGAGTTGATCATCACGGCCTGCCAGCCGGCTTGGCGGAGCGTGTCAGCGGCCTGGACGGCGCAGTAGTCGAACTCGATCCCCTGCCCGATCCGGACCGGTCCACTGCCGATGACGAGCGCGGCGGGGCGCTGGACGGGCGGCGCCTCCGGCTCCGATCCGGCGGCTGCATACGTTGCATAGAAATACGGGGTCTCGGCCGCGAACTCGGCCGCGCAGGTGTCGACCATTGCATAACCAGGTCGCAGCCCAAGGGCCAGCCGTGCGTCTCGCAGCGCCTCTTCTTCCACGCCGGCCATCGTCGCGAGCTCGCGGTCGCCGAAGCCGGCCCGCTTGACGGTGGCGAGGAGGGTCGCCGCCTCGGCGTCCAGTGGATCGGCGAGGCGGCCACGGATCGCCCGCACCTCCCCCTCCAGCCCGACGTTCCGGCCCATCTCGGCCAGGAACCACGGGGCGATGCCGGTCGCCTCCTGGATCGTGACCTCGGGGACGCCGCGCCGGAGCAGGCCGAGGA
>DATAIW010000298.1:0-5100 GCA_036262455.1 Candidatus Limnocylindrales bacterium
GACGAGCTGGAGCTGCACGTCGACGCCCGACAGCAGGAAGATCACGACGAAGAAGGTCACGGTCAGGTAGACCGCGGCGCCGGCCCGCAACAGCTCGATGCCGCGACTCCGCGGCCCGTCCGGGCGCGCGATGAGCCACGAGAACGCGGCGACGCCGACGAGGTTGCTCTGGATCGTGAAGAAAGCGAAGAACCGGGTTGCGTCGAACCGGCCGGCGTCGGCGAGCACCTTGGCCTGGGCGACGATCGCCGCAAGGACGACGAGCACCGAGATTGCGCGGATGATGCGAAGGACGGGCCATTTCTTCATGCGCCTGATCTTCCGGGCCGGCGGCGGTCTGAGTCAAGATCGTGCCCTGTTTCAAGAGTCGTCGCGCGATGCGGGACACCGGTTCGCCTGATGGAACGCCAGAGGCATTGGGTTCCGGCCGTGTGACGATCCGGCGATGGTCGACCGCATCCCGGACACCTCGATCCTGACTGCAGCCGAGCTCGACTCGATCCGTCGCCCGTACCGCGCCGCCCGCCTCCTGCCGCGCAAGGCCTACCACGAGCCGACGATCCTCGAGTGGGAGCGGGCGAACGTCCTCCGCCGCGACTGGGTGATCGTCGGGCGGGTCGACGAGGCGCCCGGGCCGGGCACCTACTTCACGACCGAGCTCGACGGCGAGCCGCTCCTCGTCGTCCGCGGCCGTGACAACGAGCTCCGCGCCTTCTACAACGTCTGCCGCCATCGCGGCACCGCCGTCGTCGAGGAGCCGTGCGGCAAGGCGGTCCGCTTCCAGTGCCCGTACCACGCCTGGATCTACGACCTCGAGGGCAAGCTCGTCCGGGCCAAGCACACCGAGGACCTCGACGACTTCAGCTTCGAGGCATACGGCCTCCAGGCTGTCGGCTGCGCGACCTGGCAGGGCTTCGTCTTCCTCAACCTCGATCCCGGCGCGGCGCCCCTCGCCGACCAGCTGGGTGATCTCGATGAGCATCTCGGCCGGTTCGACTTCAGCGACCTCCGGGCCGCCCGGACGATCACCTACGACGTCGCGGCGAACTGGAAGTTCATCGCCGAGAACTACTCGGAGTGCTATCACTGTCCGCCCCTCCACCCCCAGCTCAACAAGCTCACCCCGTACGACGTCGGCGGCGACTACGCCCCGGGCGGCGCGTGGCAGGGTGGCTGGCAGGAACTCGTCGCCGGTGCCGAGACGATGGCCCTCGACGGCGGCAAGGGCTCGAAGCATGGCCGGCCGCCGATGTGCGGGATGACGACCGAGGACGAGCGCCGGATCTTCTATTACGTCATCTGGCCGACCGCATTCCTGTCGATCCACCCGGACTACCTGCTCGTCCACCGGCTGATCCCTGTCGCGCCGGACCGGACGACCGTGATCTGCCAGCTCCTGTTCGAGCCGGCGACGATGGCCCGCCCGGACTTCGACCCGACCGACGCGATCGCCTTCTGGGACCTGACGAACGGCCAGGACTGGCACGTCTGCGAGATGCAGCAGCGGGGGACGAAGTCGTCGTCCTGGGTCAGCGGCCGCTATTCCAACCAGGAGGCGTCGGTCCACGCGTTCGACCTGATGGTCGCCGAGCGCTACGCCGGGCTGCCGTTCAGCGCGTCGCGCACCGTCCGCGAGCGGTACGACGTCCCGCCGCCGAAGGAGGCGCCGATCGGCCAGCTCGACGCGGGCGCCCGGGCGCGGGATGCCGAGCACGAGGCCGGGCGCGATCCGCACGAGCACGACCACCCGACGCCCGGCCGCGGCTCGCACGAGCACACGCAGGCCAGGACGACCGCCCGCTCGAAGGCCACGCAGGCGACGACGCAGCGCTGACCGGCGTCGTCCGGCCGCTCCGGCGCGCTCGGACGCCCGGCCTCGCAGCCCTGTTCCGCCCGACGAGCGCCGTCCGTCGGGCTGCATGATTGCGGTCCGTCCGTCCGCGAGCCAATCGGGAGGTCCGTCGATGCCACCCACCGCGTCCTCGATGCCGAGCAGCCAGGGGCCCGTCCGCGGCCCGATCCGGGACGTCGTCCTCGTCGCGAGTGGTGACCTCCGCGAGACGGCGAACCGCCTCGGCTGGCCCGCCCAGGCCGCGCTCGAGGCGGCCCTCGGGTCCGCCCTCGCCGCGCGCGGGGTGACGGTTCGGCGCGGCCACCCGATCGACGCGACGACCGGCCACGGCTTCCTGTCGAGCCAGCGGATGGGGATGGACGTCTTCGCCTCGATCGATCAGGACACGCCGATCGTCGTCGCCGAGGCGGTCTGGCAGTACAGCCATCACGTCCTCGCCGGGTTGCGCCGCCATCGCGGCCCCATCCTGACGGCGGCCAACTGGAGCGGGACCTGGCCGGGTCTCGTCGGGATGCTCAACATCAACGCCTCCCTGACGAAGATGGGCCGCTCCTACAGCACGATCTGGAGCGAGGACTTCGGCGACGGGTTCGCCGGCGCGGCGCTCGACCAATGGGTCCGGACGGGCGCGATCGAACACGACACGCGGCATGTGCGCGACCTCGACGCCAGCCGCCTCGCTCCGGACGCCGCGACCCTCGGTCGACGATTGGCCGCCGAGCTCGCCGGCCGGATGGCGATCCTCGGCGTCTTCGACGAAGGCTGCATGGGGATGTACAACGCGATCATCGACGACGAGCTCCTCAACCCGATGGGCCTCTACAAGGAGCGGCTCAGCCAGTCCGGGCTCGTCGCCGAGATGCGCCTCGTCAACGGATCGGAGGCGCAGGCCGCCTACCGCTGGCTGCTCGCGCGAGGCATGAAGTTCCGGTTCGGACCCGACGGCGCCACCGAGCTGACCGAGGACCAGGTGCTCGACCAGCTCCGCCTCTACATCGCGGCGATCCGCATCGCGGACCGGTTCGGCTGCGATGCGATCGGGATCCAGTACCAGCAGGGCCTCAAGGACATGGCGCCCGCGTCCGACCTGGCGGAGGGATTGCTCAACGACGCCGATCGGCCGCCCGTCCTCCATCGCGACGATCGGCGCGAGCTCTACGCCGGTCGACCGCTGCCCCATTTCAACGAGGTCGACGAGGGCTCGGCGGTCGACGCCCTCGTCACGAACCGTGTCTGGTCGGCGCTCGGCCAGGACCCGGCGACGACGCTCCACGACGTGCGCTGGGGTGCGCCGTACGGCGACGAGTACGTGTGGGTGTTCGAGATCTCGGGAGCCGTCCCGCCGGCGCACCTCGTCGGCGGCTATGCCGGCGCAGTCAGCGAGCGCCAGCCGCCGGTCTACTTCGGTCTCGGCGGCGGGACGATCAAGGGCGTCAGCCGGCCGGGCGAGATCGTCTGGAGTCGGGTCTTCCTGATGGACGGCCGGCTGCACGTCGACATCGGTCGGGGCACGGTCGTCGACCTGCCGGCAGCCGAGACCGAGCGGCGCTGGCAGGCCACGACGCCGCAGTGGCCGATCATGCACGCGGTCCTCCACGGCGTGACGCGCGACCAGTTCATGGCCCGTCACCGGGCGAACCACGTCCAGGTCGCCTATGCGGACGGGCCGGACGCCGCGTCGACGGCCCTCGCCGCCAAGGCCGCGATGTTCGATGCGATGGGCGTCGAGGTCCATCTCTGCGGCGTCGACGAGGCGGGCCTGGTCGCATGACCGACCTGCTCCTCGGAATCGACGTCGGGATCGCGGGCTCGTAGGGCGGATCTGGGCCGTCTCAGGCCAGGTCGTACCCGGTCATCGTCGCGACGTTCTCCCGCGTCGCGCGATTGACGCCGATCGCGATCCGGGCATCCGGGTCGAACCACTGGATGATCTGGCCGGCCGGAGCATCCCACACCCGAGCCGGGCCGGACGCCACCGGCAGCGGCAGGACGACGAGCGACCGGCCGCTCGCCAGCCACAGCTCCGACTGTCCGAAGATCAGCGGGCCCGCCTCGGCAGGAAGCTCGAATTCGATCGGTGGTTCGCGATCGTCGAGCCAATCGCACCGCAGACGCCGACTGGGATGACCCGGGGCGCTCGTTCCCCCGGACGCGGTCCGGGTATAGGTGGCGCGCACGTCGACGGTCGACCAGAGCGACGTCCCGTCCGGGACTCAGGGGGACTGACGCAGGCCGCCCGGCACCCGTCCGGAACGGCTCGGCCCGCGTTGTTGACGACTTCCGGCAGGATCGCGAGATAGGCTGAGTCGATGGCGACACCGACCCTGATCGACCACGATCACGATCCCGGGGCAGACGCGGCGTCCACGCGCGTCGCCGCGCTCGAGACCGCCGCCGCCGAGCCGATCGAGACGGCCGGTTCGCGGGTCCTCGTCGGGACCGCGTCGTGGACCGACCCGACGATGACCGCGGCCGGCGTGTTCTACCCGAGCGGCGCCGACAACGCCGAGGAGCGGCTCGCTTATTACGCGTCGTCGTTCCCGATCGTCGAGGTCGACGCGACCTACTACGCCCTGCCGGCCGAGCGGACGGCTCAACTCTGGGCCGAGCGCACCCCGCCGGACTTCACCTTCGACATCAAGGCCCACGCCTTGATGACCGGGCAGGGGACCGAGACGAAGCGGCTCCCGAAGGCGATCCGCGCAGCCCTCCCGCCCGAGGTGCAGGAGAAGACCCGGATCTACGCCAAGGACTTCCCGGCCGAGCTCAACGACGAGATCTGGCGGATGTTCCGCTCGGCCCTCGCCCCCTTGGAGGAGCGTGGCCAGCTCGGCTCGATCCTCCTCCAGTTCCCGAAATGGGTGTTCCCCTCGAACGAGAACCGGGCCCTGATCGACGACGCGGTCGAACGCCTGGCGGGCTGGCGGGTCGCGGTCGAGTTCCGCAACGGCTCATGGCTGAACGAGAAGAACCGCGACCGGACGCTGGCGTTCCTGTCGGAGCGCTCGATCCCGTTCGTCATGGTCGACGAGCCGCAGGGCTTCAAGAGCAGCGTCCCGCCCGACGTCGCGGTGACCTCGCCGGATCTCGCGGTTGTCCGCTTCCACGGCCGCAACGCCGCGACCTGGGAGGCGAAGAACATCACTCCGGCGGAGCGCTTCCGCTACCTCTACTCGCGCGACGAGCTCTCGGAATGGGTTCCGCGGATCCGCGACGTCGCCTCCCAGGCGAAGGAGGTACACCTGATG
>DATAIW010000299.1:0-6307 GCA_036262455.1 Candidatus Limnocylindrales bacterium
GCTGGACATGCCGCCGGCGCGGTGGTCACCGTTGCGAAATCGACCGAACGATTCGCCTGGCGCAGGCGCCTGGATGACCGAGCACGAGGGAGGCACGACCTGGATCTCGTCGCGCGTGCAGCGAGGGGCGACCGTGAAGCATTCGATGAGCTGGTCGACATCCATCTCGCCGATCTCCATCGGCTCGCGCTCATCGTTGCCGGACCGGACCGGGCCGAGGACGTGACCCAGGAGGCGTTCCTGGCCGCCTGGCGCGAGCTGCCCCGCCTTCGCGACCCCGATCGGTTTCTGCCGTGGATCCGGCGGATCCTCGTCAACCGCGCTCGCGACGGCCAGCGATCCGAACGCGGGCCTGGACGCGTGGGCAGTCCTCGACCCGGCGACCGGTCAGTGGCATCACGGCCTGGTCCCCCTTGACCCGATGACCGCCGGGGTTCGGTTCGTCGGCGCCGGCGATCGGGTCGTCGTGACGGACACTGGCGACACCTTCGATCCCGTCGCGGAGACGTGGGGCACGACTACGAAATGCGAGGGTGCCGGCGCGGGCACCGTCTGGACCGGGCGCCACCTCCTCGGCGTCGCCGCAGCCTGGGACTCCCGTGGCGGCGGCAACTGTGTCCAGCTCCCGCCGTCACCGAAGCGACAGCCGCCGTTCGATGACACCAACGGCCGCGAGTTTCCGGTTGGGATCTGGACGGGACGGCAATACATCACGTGGAGCGGCGGCACCGGCGCGGACATCGTCTGGGTTCCGAAGGACGGCGCGGTGTTCACGCCGAAGGACGACCTCGGACCTGCCGGAGCCCCTTAGCCCACCCCGCGTGTCCGGCCGGAGACGAAATCGACCAGGACGTACTCGCCGAGGTGCTCCGGTGTCGCGTAGAAGGCCCGGCCACGGTTCAGGCGGGTCATCAGCGCGACGAACTCGGCGAGCGCGCGCGACCGCTCGAGCATGAACGTGTTGATCGTGATTCCGTCGCGGGTACAGCGCTGGACCTCGCGGAGGGTCTCCTGGATCGTCCGGCGCGTCGGCGGGTAGCTGAACTCGACCTGGCCGTTCTCGAAATGAGCGGTCGGCTCGCCGTCGGTGATGACCACGATCTGGCGGTTGCCGCCGCGCTGCCGGGCGAGGATCCGGCGGGCCAGCATCAGCCCGTGCTGGAGGTTCGTGCCGTACTCGTAGCCGTGCCAGGTCAGCTCGGCAAGCGCCTCCGGACGGAGCTCGCGGGCGTAGTAGGCGAAGCCGATCACGGTCAGGTCGTCGTGCGGGAACTGGGTCCGGATGAGGGTGTCGAGGGCGACGGCGACCTTCTTCGCCGCGAGGAAACACCCGCGCAGCAGCATCGAGCGGCTCATGTCGACGAGCAGCACCGTGGAGGTCTTCGTCAGCTGCTCGGTCCGGAACACCTCGAAGTCCGAAGCGGAGAGATGGACGCCGGACTCGCCGCGCGCCAGCCGCTCGGCGGGCACGTTCTCCGGGCGGCGGAGGGCGTTCTCGATCGTGCCCCGGATGTCGAGATGGAACGGGTCGCCGAACTCGTACGGCTTGGTCGTCTCCTCGCGCTCCCCTCCCCGCCCGGTGCGGTCGATCCGGTGGCCGCCGAACGCGTCGCGTGACAGCTTCGCGAACAGGTCGTCGAGGACCTTCTGGCCGATCCGCCGGCTGCCGCGCGGTGTCAGCTCCAGCCGATTGCCCTTGGTCGTCAGGTAGCCGGCTTCCTCGAGCTGGCGAGCGAGGGCGTCGAGCGCGTCGAGGTCGCGGGCGGCGTCGTCGCCCAGCAGGTTGCGGACGCCATCGCGGTCGAGCCCTTCGAGATCGGATGGCGACTCGATCGTGGCGAGCTCGTCCTCGAGGGCGTCGAGCGCCTGGAGCTGGCCGATCCGATCGAGTGCCGGCTCGAGTCCGAGCGGCTCCTCGCCGCTGAAGTCGTAGCTCTCGCCGACCCCGTCAGGCATCAGCTGGTCCATGTTCGACGCCAGCCGAGCGAGGTCCCAGCGCAGCCGATCATCGCGGAGCAACGCGTCCATCATCGACTGCAGCTCCGCCCGCTGCTGGGGGGTCATCGAGCGCAGCAGCGACTGCATCGCCGCCATCCGCTGGGTCAGCTGGTCCACGATCTCGTCGAGGGTTCGGGCGCCCGGGAAGAAGCGGCCGTGCTTGGCGAGGAAGTCGTCGACCTGGTCCTGGGCCGGCTCGCGGCCCTCGAGGCGTTCCTCGAGCAGGCTGTTCAGGTCGCGAACCATGTCGCGGTTGGCGTCGAGCTCCTCCGGCGTCGTCCCCTGGATTGCCTCGGAGAGGCCGTCGACGAAGCGGTCGAGGGTCTGCTTCCGGAGCTTCTCAGTGAGCGTGTTGAACCGGTCGCGGGCGGCCGGCTCCATGAAGTCGTACTCCTCGAGCTTCCGGATCCGGCCGCCGACGTCGCGCGGCAGCGCGTCGAGCTGGTCGATCCGGCGGGCCGC
This sequence comes from Candidatus Limnocylindrales bacterium, assembly GCA_036262455.1. GTDB lineage: Bacteria > Chloroflexota > Limnocylindria > Limnocylindrales > CSP1-4 > CF-46. The sequence continues at coordinate 2,461 of DATAIW010000299.1, forward strand.
GGCGTCGCGGAGCATCGCCCTCAGAGCGGCGTCGGCTGACGTCGCGTTGGATGACGAGGTTGACGACGCGTCGGGCGGGGCAGGTTTCGAGGGCGTCGCCGCCTCGTCCAGGCGGCGCTCGATGCCGGCTCGTTCCTGGGCGACGATCTCGTCGAGCTCCTGGCGGACGTCGGCGAGGACGTCGCGCAGCTGGTAGCGCTCCTGGAGCTCGTCGCGCCGGCGGCGGAGACGCTCGCGGAGCTCCTTGAGGCCGGCGAGATCGGGCCGCGTCGGATCGGACGTCCGCAAGCCGCGCTCCACCAGGCGACGGAGCGCCTCGGCGAGGTCGCCCTCGGCCATCACGTCGTCGGCGAGCGCGTCGATGATCTCGTCGGCGTCGAGGGCCGGGACCTGCTGCGTCCCATCCCAGCGGGCATAGCGGGCGGCTCGGGCGAGGAGCGGGTCGCGCCCGGCCGCGGCCGCGCGGGGCGCCTCGAGATCGCGCGGGTCTGGGGAGTAGGCGCTCATCGCGGCGTCGCCCGCGGCTGATGCTGCGCAGGCATTGTCTTCGAAGCGAGGCCCACTTCGGAGGCCTCCAGCCGGCTGTTCGATGCCGGACCGGCATCGAACCGAGGCGAAACGGGCCGATTCCGCGGCGTGGCGGCGCGTTCCGCCTGAATTCGATGCTTCCGGAGCATCGCACCGGACGCGTCGGCGCCGCGCGCGTTCATCGCCGGTAGACCGTGCCGGCTCCCGAGCGATCCTTGTTGATCCGGCGTGACAGGTGCAGCCCTTCGAGCAGGAACTCGACCGCCGACGCGACGACCGCCGGCTCCTCCGCCCCGTCGGTCACATCGAACGTGCCGAGCCGGCGGACCGCCTCGTGGAGCCCCGGGATCTCGGCCATCCAGCGGACATACTCGCGCGACGGGACGCGATCGCCGGTCTCGACCACGAGCCCGTCCTCGAAGGAGAGGACGGCGTCGTCGAGATCGTCGATGTCGACGAGCCGGCCGAACGTCGCGAACAGCGCCTTGGTGATCAGTCGCTCGACGATCCGCTCCTCGGGGGCGTCGTCGCCGACCGACTCGAGCTCGATCTTGCCGACGGTGCTGGCGACGACGGCGCCAAGGTCCGAGACGCGCGGCGCGGCCACGGATTCGCCGAGGCGGACGGCCCGTCGCAGCGACGCCGCCTCGAGGACCTCGGTGTTGGCGACCGTGACCCGGACGCTGACACCGGACCGCTGGCTGATCTCGGGTGAGCGACGGGCGAGGTGGGTCAGCTCGGCGAGAACCTCCTCCATGAAACCCGGCACGGCGATGACGGGCTCGCCCTCGCCGCCGATGAACCGTTGCTTCTCCTGGCGAACGATCGCGAGCTCATGATCGAGGGTCCGCGGGTAGTGGGTCCGGACCTGCGAGCCGAGACGGTCCTTGAGCGGGGTGATGATCCGGCCGCGCGACGTGTAGTCCTCGGGGTTGGCGCTGGCGATCACGAACAGGTCGAGCGGCAGGCGGACCGTGAATCCGCGGATCTGGACGTCGCGCTCCTCGAGGATGTTCAGGAGGCCGACCTGGATCCGTTCGGCCAGGTCCGGCAGCTCGTTGATCGCGAAGATCCCCCGGTTCGAGCGCGGGATCAGGCCGTAGTGGAGGGTCAGCTCGTCGCTCAGGTAGCGGCCCTCGGCGACCCGGATCGGGTCGACCTCGCCGATCAGGTCGGCGATCGTGATGTCCGGCGTCGCGAGCTTCTCGCTGTAGCGCCGGTCACGGGGCAGCCAGTCGATCGGCGTGGCGTCGCCCTGCTCGGCGACGATGGTCTTGCCGCTCGGGCTGATCGGCGCGTACGGGTCATCGTTGAGCTCACCGCCGCGGACGACCGGGATCGCGTCGTCGAGCAGCCCCACGAGCAGGCGGGCGAGCCGGGTCTTGGCCTGGCCGCGTTCGCCGAGGAGCACGAGGTCCTGGCCGGCGACGACCGCGTTCTCGATCGCGGGCAGGACCGAGTCGTCGTAGCCGACGATCCCGCTGACGATCGGCCGATCAGCCGCCAGCCGGGCGAGGAGGTTGGACCGGAGCTCCTGCTTGACCGTCCGGCTCGACCAGCCCGCAGCACGCAGCTCCCCGAGGGTCTCGGGTCGGCGTTTGCGATCGACGGACGGGGATGACACGGGCGGCGAGCGTACGACCGGCTCGCCGGACCGTCAAACGCCGGGCCGGGATCGCCGCAGGTCAACCGCCGAGGGTGGCGACGATCGCGGACCCGGCTGTCGGCCGCGGCGCCGCGAGCACCCCGGCGATGACCTCCGCCATCGGGGGGATCGCGAGGCGTCAGTGGACGTGAGCGTCCGCGCGAGTTGAGGCCCGCCGCGAGGCGATCGTGGCCCGGAGCGTGTCCAGATCGATCGCCCCTTCGTCCGCCAGTCCGGCAAGGATCGCCGACCGTTCCGCCTGCTCGCGTTCGAGGTCGCCGGACTTCCGGCCGAGCCGGATCGCCAGCTCGGGCATGACGCCCCACGCGAAGTGGTCGAGGCGGTCGGTGGTCGGGTCGCGGTGGGCCAGGACCGCCGGCGGAAGGCGCTGGGTGTGGCCGTGCTCGTCGCGGCCGACCGGCCGGGCGTAGTGGGCCGCGACCACCCGCCGCCGGACGTGGCCGTCGGAACCCCGCTCCGCCCGGACGACGAGGATCAGCCCGAGGTAGGTGAGCTCATCGTCGGTCAACCCGATCGGCCGGCCGCGGAGGAGCGCGTGGACCTCCTCGAGCCGGTCTGCGTGGAGGGTCGCCGCGATCCCGTAGCCGAGCGACGCCGCCCGCACCAGCGTCCGGGCTGCCCGGCCCCAGGTGTAGATCGGGAGGTGCTCCGAGATCTCCGCGGCCACGAGGCAGGCGGAGGCCGGCGTGATCGGGATCGCGGCCAGCGCGACTCGCGCCTCGCGGGACCAGCCGAGCGCCTCGGCCTCCGGCAACCAGCCGAAGTCCTCGGTCTCGCCCGCGAGCTCGATCCGGCGGGTCGTCGGCGGCAGGAAGTCCAATAGCGCCTCGAGGACCGTCGTCTTGCCGGCTCCCTGGGGGAGGCCGGCGACGATGAGCGGCAGGCGCGCCTCGACGAGGATCCAGGCGAGGGCCGCGAGATCCGCGTCGAGGACGCCCGTCGCGATCAGCTCCACGATCGAGCGGCGCGGCGGAGCGGTCGACGCGCGCAGGAACGCGAGGCGGTCGTCGGGATTCACTTGCCGATCATGACAGGCGCTGGCCGATCGGCGGTCCACACTGCCGGCATGGCCCGCTCCCCACGATCCGCCAAGCCTGCGAAATCCGCCCCGATCGATCTCGCCGCTTCGTCGATCGAGATCGTGCCGCTGACGCCCGACCGCTGGGCCGACGTGACCGCGCTGTTCGACGAAGGCGGCGACCCGAAGACCTGCTGGTGCATGAACTGGAGGGTCCGCTCGAGGGACTGGTCGTTCGCCACTGCCGGTGAGAGCCGCGACGGGCTCCGCGCGCTCGTGGACGACGGGCGCGACCCTTCGCCCGGCCTGCTGGCGTATGCCGGTGGCCGGGCCGTCGGCTGGGTCAGCGTGGCGCCGCGCGAGGATTACGGGCGGCTCGTCAACTCGCGCGTCCGCCCGAAGATCGACGACGTGCCCGTCTGGTCGATCGTGTGCTTCGTCGTCTCCCGGACCGTCCGCGGCCAGGGCCTGACGACGCGCCTCCTCGACGCCGCAATGGAGTACGCCCGGGCGCACGCCGCCCCGGGTCTCGAGGCGTATCCCGTCGACGCGGGCGACGGCCGGGTTCCCGCCGCCCTCGGCTACACCGGCCACCTGTCGACCTTCCTGGCGGCCGGGTTCCGGGTCGTCCACGA